>NZ_JBTCWL010000020.1:0-53276 GCF_054325275.1 Oryzihumus sp. | reverse complement strand
ACGTCGTCACCGTCGACCGGGCCGGCCAGGGCATGCGCCAGCCGCGCGACGTCACGCCAGTGGGCGTCGACGAGGTGCTGGAAGGGAGGCAGCGTCACGGTCATCCAACGGTGGGGCGGCAGACCGTGTGAGCCTAGTGCGCCGGCAGACTGGCCGGCCGGGCTGTCCCTCAGGCCACGACGTGCGCCCCCGGGATGACCAGGCCCCGGACCTCGAACTCGGTGGCGACGGGCCGCGGTCCGGCGTGCTCTGGGTCCATGGCGGTCATCATCGGCACCATCAGCTCGGTGGTGAACCGGTCGTAGGCCTCCCGGGACTCCCAGACCTCGATGACGCGGAAGCCCGACTCGGTCGCGTGGCCGACGTGCATCAGCAGCCCCTCGCTGGCCCGGGGACCCTGTGCCATCAGGTGGGCGTGGATCTGGTCGTAGACCTCCACCGGCGCGGCGACGTCGAGCACGATCCCGAACGGCATGGCGGTCCTCCCTCCTCCAGCGGGAGCCGACGAGGACGGGGTCCCGACCCTCGGCGTCCCGACCGTCCCTGCCTACACCCGGCCACCCCGGGGGGCCTCATGCATCAGGCACCGGCCTGACCCCGCCCGAACACGACCCTGACATCGAGGTGACCGTGCCGGGACCGCGCGCTGGCTACAGTGCGGCTGTGCCGACCGACGCCCCCGCCCGCGGCCTGGTCGTGGTCGTCGAGGACGAGCCGGCCATCGCCGAGGTGATCCGGATGAACCTCGCCCGAGCGGGCTACGGCGTGCACCTCGAGCGGGACGGCACCGAAGGCCTCGCCGCCATCCGCCGACTGCGTCCGGCCGCGGTCATCCTCGACGTCGGCCTGCCCGGCCTGGACGGCATCGAGGTGTGCCGCCGGCTGCGCGCCGCCGAGGACTGGGTGCCGGTGCTGTTCGTCACCGCCCGCGACGACGAGGTCGACCGCATCGTGGGGCTGGAGCTCGGCGCCGACGACTACGTCACCAAGCCGTTCTCGCCGAGGGAGCTGGTCGCCCGCGTGGGCACCGTGCTGCGCCGGGCCCGGGGTCCGCTGGCCGGCCCCGCGCCGCTGTCACTGGGCCGGGTGCGCCTCGACCTCGCCGACCACCGCTGCTTCGTCGACGACACCGAGGTGGCGCTCACCGCCACCGAGTTCGACCTGCTCGCCCACCTCATGCGCCGGCCCGGCCGGGTCCTCTCACGGGAGCAGCTGATCAGCGAGGTGTGGGGCTACAGCGCCCTGGCCGGCAACCGCACCGTGGACGTCCACGTCGCCCAGGTGCGCGCCAAGCTCGGCGACGCCAGCCCGATCCGCACCGTGCGCGGAGTCGGCTACGGGGTCGAGGTGGCGGCCGGGTGAGCCGCTCCCGCGGCAGCCTGGCCCGGCAGATCTCGCTGCTGGCGGTGGCCGTCGCCGTCGTCACCGCCGTGGTCGCCGGCGCCCTGGCCGTCGGGCTCGCACGCCAGTCCAACGAGCTCGCCGCCCGCGGCGTCCTGGCCCGTCTCGCCGACGCCGCGGACACCGCCGCCGACACCGGCGTCACCGCGCAGGCCGGGCAGGTGCGCGCCCGCCGGACCCTGTCCGCGCTGCACGTCGAGTTCGCCACCGTGAGCCGGGTCGGCCGGGTGGCCGGCACCTCCCGGCTGGCCGGCGACGCGCTCACCCCCCAGGACGTCAGCCGGTTGCTGGCCGGGGGGAGCGTGTCCGCGCGACGGCTCGTGGACGGCATACCGGTGCTGCTGGAGGCGCGCAGCACTCCGGCCGGCGGCATCGCGCTGGTCCAGCCGCGCGGCGCCGCGCTCGCGGCGGGTGAGCAGGCGATCCGGCGCACCTTGCTCGCGCTGGTCGTGGCCGCGGCGGCGGGGATCGCGCTCAGCGTCCTGCTGGCCCGGCGCCTGGCCCGCCCGCTGCGCCGCACCGCCGACGCCGCGCACCAGCTCGCCGGCGGCCGCCGCGACGTCGTGGTCGCCGCCGAGGGGCCGGCCGAGGTCGCCGAGGTGGCCGACGCGGTCACCACCCTGGCCCGCGCGCTGTCGCGCTCGGAGGCGCGGCAGCGGGAGTTCCTCCTGTCCGTCTCACACGAGCTGCGCACGCCCCTCACCGCCATCACCGGGTATGCCGAGTCGCTGGCCGAGGGGGTCGTCCCACCGGAGGAGGCACCCCAGGTCGGGGCCGTGATGCTCGGGGAGTCCGAACGGCTCGGCCGGCTGGTCCACGACCTGCTGGACCTGGCCCGCCTGGGCGCCGAGCAGTTCCGGGTGGAGCTGGTGCCGGCTGACCTGACCGCGATGGCCGGTGACGCGGCCGGCGTGTGGGACGCGCGGTGCGCCGCCGCGGGGGTGCGCTTCTCTGCCGAGCTGCCCGGCGCCCCGGTGGTCGCCGTCACCGACGCCGCCCGGGTGCGACAGGTCCTCGACGGCCTGCTGGAGAACGCCCTGCGGGTCACCCCTGCGGGGGCGCCGATCGTGCTGGCGGTGCGCCCCGAGCCCGGCCCCCACGGTGGCCTGGTCGTCGCCGAGGTGCGTGACGGCGGGCCGGGCCTGGCGCCGGAGGACCTGCCGGTGGCGTTCGAGCCCTCGGCGCTCTACGACCGCTACCGCGGGGTGCGTCAGGTCGGCACCGGCCTGGGCCTGGCGATCGTGCACGGGCTGGTGACCCGGCTCGGCGGGAGCGTCGAGGCCGGCCACGCGCCCGAGGGCGGTGCCAGGTTCACCGTCCGGCTGCCCACGGCGCCCGGCACACGTTCCGGGCACGGGTGACGGCGGGACCTCTCGGCCCCGCCGCCACGGTCCGGCTCAGCTGTCGGCGCCCGCCGCAGCCTTGCCCGTGCCGCCGTCGACCACGGCGGTGGCGGTGGGCGAGCCGGTCCCCGTGCCGATGACCAGGGCCTTGTCGCCGGTGTGCACCTGGCCGATCGAGGACGCGGTGCCCTTCTGGCGGCCGGAACCGATCGGGTGCGAGCGCACGACGGTGTCCTTGCCGACCGCGTAGGTCTGGCTCACCCCGTCGAGCGCCTTGACGGTGATCGAGGTCGGCGACACGGCTGTCACGTCGCCGCGGATCGCGTGGTGCGTGACGAAGCCGGTGCCTCCCTTCGGCGCGCGGGTCACCCACTCGGCGTGCAGGGTCCGCAGCAGCGCGAGGCGCACCCGCCGCCCGTCCTTGCCTGCCGGCAGTGCGCCCGGGGCGTCCGCGGCCGACGACCCCGGTGACGCGGTGCTGCTGGCCGGGGCCGGGCCGGACTGCGAGGAGGCCAGCGCGGCGCTGCCGCCGCCGAGGATGAGGGCCGCGGCGCCGGCCACGACGACTGCCTTGGTGATCATGGGTGCTCCCGATGTCAGAGGGGTCCTGCGGTCGGGTCCCACGCTGCCGCAGCCAGGTTCGGCCCCAGGCAAGGGAATGTCAGGATCGTGTTCGGGCTCTCAGCGTCACGGGCTGCCCCCACGGCGCCAGGTGCGGCAGCATGCCGTCGCATGGACGCCACCCCGCAGCCCACAGGTCCCCTCGCCGGTCTCAAGGTCGTCGAGATGGCCGGCATCGGGCCGGCCCCGTTCGTGGCCATGGTGCTGGCCGACCTCGGCGCCGACGTCATCCGGGTGGACCGCCCCGGCGGGCCGGGCCTGCAGGTGACGGCACCGGCGTACGACGTCCTCAACCGGGGCCGCCGCAACGTCTGCCTCGACCTCAAGCGGCCCGAGGCGCGCGAGGCCGTGCTGCAGCTGGTCGACCGGGCCGACGTGCTGCTCGAGGGCTTCCGCCCCGGCGTGATGGAACGCCTCGGCCTGGGGCCGCAGGAGTGCGCCGCCCGCAACGAGCGGCTCGTCTATGCCCGGATGACCGGGTGGGGGCAGGACGGCCCGCTGGCGCAGCGCGCCGGCCACGACATCGCCTACATCGCCCTCACCGGCGCCCTGCACGCCACCGGCCGGGCCGGCGGGCCGCCCCAGGTGCCGGCCAACCTGCTCGGGGACTTCGGCGGCGGCGCGATGACCTGCCTGGTCGGGATCCTCGCCGCGCTGCACGAGCGGACCCGCAGCGGGCTGGGTCAGACCGTCGACGCCGCGATCGTCGACGGCACCGCGCTGCTCACGGCCCAGCTCCAGGGCCTGGTCGGCGCCGGGGTGTGGGAGCCCAGCCGCGGGGTGAACCTGCTCGACACCGGCGCGCCGTTCTACGACGTCTACGAGACCGCCGACGGCGAGCACATGGCGGTGGGTGCGCTGGAGCCACGGTTCTACGCCGCGCTGCTGGAGGGGCTGGGGCTCGACCCCGCGCAGGTCCCCGACCGGAACGACCCGGCGCTGTGGCCGCGCCTGCGCACCACCCTCGCGGCCGCCTTCGCCGGCCGCACCCAGGCCGAGTGGGTGGAGACGTTCGCCGACTCCGACGCCTGCGTCGCGCCGGTCGTGCCGCTGCACCGCGCCCCGCAGCATCCGCACCTTGCCGCCCGAGCGGCATACACGCAGGTGGACGGGGTGACCCAGCCCGCGCCGGCGCCGCGCTTCGGGCGCACCCCGGGGGCGGTCGGGCGGGGCCCGGCGGCGACCGGGCAGCACACCCGCGAGGCGCTGGGCGACTGGGGCGTGGCCGACGTCGACGCGCTGATCGACACGGGGGTAGCCGTGCAGGCCTGAGCCCCGGATGTCACGATGGTTTCGTGCTTCCCGAGGTCGCGCCGACCGCTGTCCGCAAACCCCTGGTCATCGCCCACCGCGGTGCCAGCAAGGCCGAACCGGAGCACACGCTCAAGGCCTACAAGCGCGCGATCGCCGAGGGGGCCGACGCGCTCGAGTGCGACGTCCGCCTGACCGCCGACTCCCACCTCGTGTGCGTGCACGACCGGCGGGTCAACCGCACCTCCAACGGCAGCGGGCTGGTCTCCACCCTGGAGCTGGCCAAGCTCGAGGGGCTGGACTGGGGCTCCTGGCACGAGCTGCACGGCACCGACGACGAGCTGCCGGACCGCGACCGCAACCGGATCCTCACCCTGCGCTCGCTGCTGCGCACCGTCCTCGAGGCCGACCGCGAAGTCGGCCTCGCCATCGAGACCAAGCACCCCACCCGGTATGCCGGGCTGGTCGAGCGGGAGCTCGCGCGGGTGCTCACCGAGATGGGGCTGCACCGGGCCCACGTGCCCGGCCGCCCGCACGTGCGGGTCATGTCGTTCTCGCAGCTGGCCTGCCAGCGGATGCGCCAGCTGTGCCCCGAGCTCGACCTCGTCTACCTCATCGAGGGCTCGGTCCCGCTGCGGTTCCGGGACGGTTCGCTGCCCAAGGGCGTCCGGATCGCGGGGCTGGACATCAAGCTGGTGCGCCGGTGGCCGCAGACCGTCGCCCGGCAGCAGCGCCGCGGGCACCAGGTCTACGTCTGGACGGTCGACACCGCCGAGGACGTGGACCTGTGCCTCGAGCTCGGCGTCGACGCGATCATCACCAACCGCCCGCACTTCGTCCTCGACCACACCCGGGACACGCACTAACCTGTGGTCAAGAGCCGGGTGGGCAGCTTCGCGAGGACGGAGACGTGATGGGGGCGGCAGGGGGCGGTACTGCTTCTGACCCGGCGACTGCAGCACGGGCGCAGGGCCAGCAGGCTCCGCTGGTGGACGACTTCGGCGGCGAGGTGGGGGTCGGTCAGACCCGCACCATCCGCGTGCCGTGGGACGCCGCGTCGGTGACCAAGGTCCGGCGGGCGGTGGTGACCGACCTGCGCGCCCGCGGTGTCGGCTCCGAGGTGGTCGACGAGGCCGAGATCGTGGTGTCCGAGCTGGTCGCCAACGCGCTGCGGCACGCCAAGCCGCTCGGCGACGGTGCGGTCCGGGTGCACTGGAAGGTCAAGGACCCGGTGGTCGAGGTCGAGGTGACCGACGGTGGGGGGCCCACCAGCCCGCGCCCGGCGCCGCCCTCGGTCTGGGGCCAGGCCGGTCGCGGCCTGAGGATCGTGCGCAGCCTCGCCCACGAGTGGGGCGTGCAGGACGAGCGCTCCGGCTGCACGGTGTGGGTCGCCCTCGGCGGTCCGTCGCGGCGCCGCACCGGCTGAGCCGCCCGCCCACTAGGGTTGGCGACCATGGGCAAGGCTTCCCGACGCAGTCGTCAGTCCGCATCCGGCCAGCGCGCCGCGACCCCGGCACCGGCACCCTTCGTGTCGCGCCCCTTCGAGGGCCTGACCGGGGAGACCGACTGGGTGGCGCTGCGCGAGATCCTGCCCGCGGCCACCGCCACGGTGCGGGTCACCGGCGAGGCGGTCCCCGAGGGGGCTGCCGGCACCGCCACGATCGCCACCGTCCTGCCGCTGGCCTGGCCGGGCCTGCACCGCACCGACGGGCAGGTGCTCGTGGCCACCCAGTCCGGCAGCAGCACCGGCGACGCCAGCCGTGACCTGGCCCAGGTGCTGCTCGCGACGCTGGCCGCCGAGCCCGGCTCCCCGGTGACCTCCACCCCGCAGGCGACCGCCGAGACCCCGCGGCTGCAGGACGTGCTCGACCCGTCCGCGCCGTTCGAGGTGACGGTGCACGAGGGCTTCGACTTCTGGGTCGAGGACGTCGCCGACCTCGACGAGGAGGGCCGCGCCAGCCTCGAGCGAGCCAACGCGGTGGCCGTCCCGACCCGGCCGCTGTCCGGTGTGACCTCGGCCTACTGGTGCCGCATCGGTGAGCGCACCCACTTGCGCTGGGTGCTGCCGCAGGACGAGGACCGCGCCACGGACGCGCTGGCCAGGCTGCACGCCGGCCACGACAGCGGCCTGGGCGAGGGCACCCGCCTGCTCGGCGCGTTCCGCGCGTGCGGCCTGCTCGTGCCCGTGTGGGACCTGGACCCGACCCGCGAGGCGGCCGACTACGAGGGCGAGGCGGGGGCCTGGCTCAAGCGCTACGACCAGGCGCTGGCGGCGACCGAGCCGCTGACCGCGGAGGAGCGCCGTGCCCGGGCCGGCCTGCTCAGCCGCCAGGTCACCCTGCGCTGAGGCCGCCGGTGACCACACCCACCCCGCAGGCGGCCCCCGTCGGGGTCGCCGCCGTCATCCCCGCCAAGGACGAGGCCGAGCGGATCGCCGCGACCATCGCGGCGGTGCGGGCGATCCCCGGTGTCGACCTCGTCGTGGTCGTCGACGACGGCAGTGCCGACGCCACCGCCGACATCGCCCGCGAGGCGGGGGCGGTCGTGGAGCGGCACCCGCGCAACCGCGGCAAGGCAGCCGCCATGACCACCGGTGCCGCGCGGGTGGCCCGGGAGGACGCCGGGACCGCACGGCCGCTGCTGTTCGTCGACGCCGACCTCGAGGGCAGCGCGGCGAACCTGGGGGTCCTCGTGCCGCCGGTCGCCCGTGGCGAGGTGGACATGACCATCGCGATCCTGCCCCCGCAGAAGCAGGCCGGCGGGGGGCACGGCTTCGTGGTCCGCCTGGCGCGCAAGGGGATCCACGACCTGACCGGCTGGCAGGCCACCCAGCCGCTGTCCGGCATGCGGTGCCTGTCCCGGAAGGCCTTCGACGCGGCCACCCCGCTGGCCCGGGGCTGGGGCGTCGAGGTCGGGCTGACCGTCGACGTCCTCGCGCGTGGGCTGCGGGTGCGCGAGGTGTCCTGCGAGCTGCACCACCGGGTCAGCGGCCGCGACTGGAGGGGGCAGCTGCACCGGGCCCGGCAGTATCGCGACGTGTGGCTCGCGCTCGCCATGCGCCGGTTGCGCCGTGCCCGCCCCTGAGCCGCAGCTGAACGCCAGCCGGGGCCAGCAGCTGCTGCTGCTCGTCTCGGGCACCGGCCTGCTGCTCGTCGGCGTCGCCGGTCCGTCCGCGGCTCGCCCCGGGCTCGGCCCGCGCGGCTGGGCGCCGGGGGAGCTGCCGCTGCACCTGACCTCGGCGACGGTCACCGCGACCCTGTGGGCGGCATACCTGCTCGGGGCCCTGGCGGTCGCGCTCGGGCTGTGGCGGCGCACCGCACCGCGGCTGGGCTGGCCGCTGGTGCTGGCACTGGGCGGCCTCGCGCTGCTCACGTCGCCGTTCGGCTCGGCCGACCACACCAACTACGCCGCCTACGGCCGGATCGCCGCCCAGGGTGGCGACCCCTACCTCGTGCCGCCGGTGACGTGGGCCGGTGGCCACGACCCGGTCACCAGCGCGGTCGAGCCGCCGTGGACGCACACGCCGAGCATCTACGGCCCCGCCGCCACCGCCCTGCAGGCCCTTGCCTCGCTCGTCGGCGGCGCCAACCTGCGCCAGACGGTCTGGGTGTGGCAGGTCCTCGTGGTGCTGTCCTGGCTGGCCGTGCGCTGGCTGCTGCTGCGGGCCGGCACCGGGCCGCGATGGCAGGGGCGGGTCGACCTGCTGTGGACGGCGAACCCGGTGGTGTTCGGGGTGGTCGTGCTCGGCGCCCACGTCGACGTCATCGCCACCGCCCTGGCCCTGGCGGCGGTGCTGCTCGCGTCCCGGCACCCCGGCCTCGCCGGGATCGTCCTCGGGCTGTCCGTGAGCACCAAGGTCACCGACGCCGTCGTGGGCCTGGCCCTGCTGTGGTCCTGGCGGGCGCTGGGTCGCGCCGAGCTGGTCCGCCGGGCGCTGCTGGCCCTCGCCGGGTTCGTGGTGGTCGCGGTGCCGCTGCACGTGTGGGCCGGACCGCACGTGTTCTCCCAGCTGGAGAAGGCGCGCCGGTCGGTGTCCTTCGCGACGCCGTGGCGCCCGGTGCTGGAGTGGCTGACCGGCCCGCTGGGCGGGGGCGCCGCCCGGACCGTCGTCACGACCGCGGCCGTCGTGGTGGTCCTCGCGATGGTGCTGCTGCTCGGCGTGCTCGCCCGCGCCGCCGGGCCGGCGCCGGGGGCCGCCGACGCACTGACCACCTCGGCGCTGCTGGCCACCCTGGTGACCGGCACGGCATACGTCCTGGGCGCGCCGTACTCGCTGCCGTGGTACGACGCCCTGACCTGGGCGACGCTGCCGGCGCTCGCCGCCAGCGCGCTCGACGGGATCCTGTTGGCGCGCCTGCTGGTGCTCGTGCTGGCCTACGTGCCGGGGCGGGTCGTGGCCATGTCGCCCGCGGTCGAGTCGTTCAGCCTCGGCGTGAGGAGGAACCTCGCCCCGTACGCCGGGATCCTCGTGTGGCTTCTCCTTGCTGGCGCCGCTGGGCGCGCGTGGCGTAGGGGGGCGGGTCGGCCTGGTCGACCGGGGCGGCCACCGGGGCCGCGGCCTCCGGGGCCGGCGTCGCCACCGCCACCGCAGCAGTCGGTGCGCCAGGGCTGACCGGGCTGCGTCGTCCGCCCCGGCGGCTGCCGCGACGGGTGCCGCGCTCGTCGTCCTCGAGCGCCTGCACGCTCACCGCGATCACCAGCGGGATGGCCAGCGTCGCCGACACGGCGGGGATCGCGGTGCCGGAGTCGTTCATGGCAAAGCCGATCACCAGCGTGATGAGCAGCGCGATCAGGCCGGGGCGCAGCAGCGGTGCCCGCTCGTAGGAGCGTTGCAGCGCCCGCGACCCCCACGAGGTCGGCCGGGCGAGGATGTAGACCATGAACACGAGCCCGACCGGGACCAGCAGGGTGAGGCTGCTGCCGGTGAGGATGCTCAAGTTCTGCTGCGCCTTGCGCACCACGATGTCGGTCGCGCCGCCGTCGATCGCGGTCTGCACGAACCGGCCCAGGTGCGAGCGGGAGTCCGGCGGGCGCAGCCAGTCCAGGAAGCCGATGACGACGAGGAACAGCGCCGTGCCGCCGACGATCATGGCGGCCTTGCGCCACGTCAGCTTGATGCCCAGGACCGCGAGGATGAGGTAGGCCAGCCCCGGCAGCAGCGCCGGCGGTCCGCCGAAGTCGCTGCCCCAGGAGGGCGACCCGTCGACCACGACGCCGAACAGCCCGACCACGCCGACGCCGATGGCGGCCACCACCGGGCTGTGGTTGCGGCTCAGCCGGTCGGCGACCGCGACGGCCAGCAGCAGCGTGGCCGTGGCGAAGAGCGCGAACGTCACGTTGCCCATGCCGTAGAACCGGCCACCGACGACCGGCTGGAGCCCCATGAGGGAGGACAGCTGCAGCCGGGAGCCGGTCATGACGTCGGCGGCCAGCACGGCCATGGTGACCACCGAGATGACCACGAGGGGGCCGAACAGCGAGCGGCGCCACGGCCCGTTCATCGCCAAGGCCGAGATGATCGCCACGAACACCCCCACCGAGGCGACCACCGCCACCATCGGCCAGGGGAAGCGCCACCACGGGAAGAGGTTGGCCAGGAACGTCGAGACGGGCACGGTCGCCGCGATGAGGGCCACCCGGCGCACCACCCGCAGCAGCTGCAGGCGCGTCTGCTCCGAGCCCCACCGCCGCCGCCACACCACGGCGACGAACAGGTAGATCGCCAGCTGGGAGTAGACCAGCCCGGTGAAGAACGGCGGCACCAGCGAGTGCACCTCGTGGGAGGCCAGGTCGTAGTCGACGAAGGCCTGGAGGCGCTCGTGCGCGGAGTCCTCGGAGTTGTTCTCCGCCGGCTCGTTGCGCAGCGCCGTGCCGCCCAGGGTGCCCGGGACGGGGGCGCCGATGTGGCTGAGCACGGTGGGCGCGATGTCGGCGAGCTGGACCAGGCCCGGCTGCCGGGTGGAGGAGGAGTACAGCGTGCCCGCGCCGAAGTGCGGCCCCTTGGCAGCCAGCAGCCGCAGCCGCTCCGTCTGGCCGGCGTCGGCGAGGCTGACCAGCATGAGGTCGGCGCCGGCCGGCGCCTGCTGGACGACCTGCTGGATCCGGTTGTCGATCTGGTGGGCCTGCGCGACGCGGCTGTCCCGGGGGACCGGCTGCTCGGCCGGGTCGACGTCCGCGGGGTCGCGCACGACGCCGACGTCGACGAGGGTCAGGGGGCAGGCGACCAGGGCGCTGGTGAGCTGGCCCCCGAAGGGGCTGTAGTGGGCCACGGTGCCGTTGGACCGTGCCGCGCCGAGTGCGGCGCCGGGGCCGATCGCCTGCACGCAGCTGCCGCCGCTGGCCGCCTGGTCACCGAGCAGGCCGAGGTGGGCGTCGAAGTTCTTGTCGGCCGCTGCCTTGAGCCAGGTGTCCCAGTGCGGCACCTTCCCGTCCGCGCCCGGTCCCTGGTCGACCGTCCGGCACGGCGGCTTGCTGTTGTTGCCCTGGTCGACGTCCCCGGCCCGCTCGCCGGCGCCGAGGGTCAGCCAGCCGTCCACCGGGCAGGTGTTGGTGTGCACCGAGCGCACGGTGAGGGAGGCGGCGCCACCGTCGCGCAGGAACGACCACATCGCCGGGGTGTCCTTCTGTGACACGTCGCTCCACGTCAGGCCGCCGGTGCCGATCACGATGATCGGGCCGGTCGCCGAGCTCTGTGCGGGTGAGCTCGACGTGGCCGGTGCCTCGGCGGAGGCGCTGGCCGGGGACCCCGACGCGATGAACCGACCGGCGAGTGCGCCGAGCACCATCAGGACCGCGAGCACGGCGATGAGGGGACGTCGGGTCACGAGGACAGGCTACGGCCCCTCGCCGGCGCGGGTCCCGGGCAGTCGCGCCCCGCGCAGGTGGACCCGCCACAATGGCGCGGTGACCGTTCAGCGCCCCGCCCCCCGCTCGTCCGCGACCGGGCGGATGTGGCTGCTCGCAGTCCTGGTCATCATCGTCGGCTCCAGCCCGGTGTGGCTGCGCTACCTGGTGTTCTGGCCGCTGGACCAGTGGCAGGTCGACGTCGAGGTCTACCGCGAGGCCGGCGTGTCCATCCTGACCGGCCGTCCCATCTACGAGGCGATGACCGAGTCGCCGCAGCTGCTGCCGTTCACCTACCCGCCGTTCGCGGCGCTGTGGGCGCTCCCGCTGGCGCTCATCCCGTTCGGGGCGGTGGGCTGGCTGTGGACCGCGCTGCAGCTCGCGGCCACCACCGCGATCGTCTGGTATGCCGGGTGGCGGCTGATCCATCGGGCCGGCGCCCGCGCGCCGCTGGTCCTCGCACTGCTTGTCGTGCCGATGACCTGGCTGCACCCGGTCGCGGACGGCATCCGCTTCGGCCAGGTCAACGCGTTCATGGTGCTGGCTTGCCTGATGGACCTGCGCCGGCCCCGCCCCGGCCTGCTGCGCCGCATCCCGCCGGGGGTCCTCGTCGGCCTCGCCATGTCGATCAAGCTCACGCCCGGCGTCTTCGTCGTGCACTACCTGGTCAACAAGCGCTGGCGGGAGGCCGCGTGGGCGGTCGGCACCGCGGTGGGCGTCACGGTCGGCACGTGGCTGCTGATGCCGGAGGCGTCGTTCGCCTTCTGGGGCGGCGCCCTGCAGGACCCCAGCCGGCTCGGGCCCAACTCGGGCACGTCCAACCAGTCGCTGCGCGGGTTCCTGCTGCGGGTCGGCCCGCAGGGCCTGACCGGCACCGTGATCTGGCTGGTGTGCGTCGCCGTGGTCGGCGTCATCGGCTTCGCCCTGGCCCGGCGGGCCTACCGGCAGCACGACTCCATCGCCGAGGTCGCGGTCGTCGGGCTGATGGCCGTGCTCCTGTCGCCGGTGGCATGGATCCACCACCTGCACTGGGTGGTCGTCGTCATCTTCGCCATCCTCGGCGCGGACCCGCTGCGCGACCGGCGCCGGCTGGTGGCGGCGGCGGTGGTCACGGCGTGGTTCCTGTGCCGGATGCCCTGGTGGGGGATCACCTGGCTCAACGACCGGGTGGGGCCGGTGTTCTTCGGCCGGCTGCTGCAGAACGCCGACACCGCCGGCGCCCTCATCGCGCTGGCGATGCTGGCGTGGACGTTGCAGACCCGCGACGACCACGACCCCGGCATCTCTTCCGAGGCCGGTGTGCTCACTTCAGACCGCTCCGACGCCCCCGTGGGGGCCCCGGCGGCGGCCCTGGGTGAGCAGAGCCGCCTGGGCTGAGCAAGGACTCAGGCGAGGAGGTCCACGCCGGCGACCTGCAGGGCGGTCAGCCCGAACATCAGCAGGCACAGCCCGGCACCGACCCGGTGCAGGGTGCCGAGCCGGATCCGCTTGAGCAGGGTCCGGCCGAGCACGGCGCCGAGTGCGGACACCGTGGCCAGGGCCAGGAAGGCGCCGATACCGACGGGCACCGGGGCGTTGTAGCGCACCACGAGGCCGGCAGTCAGCAGCTGGCTCAGGTCGCCCCACTCGGCGACGAACAGCACGAGGAAGCTGGCGCCCACCGCGCGCCAGCCGTGCACGCCGGCGCGGGCCTTCGCGGCGAACTCGTGCTCGGTCTCGGCCTCCTCCGCCTCGGCGTGGGCGGCCCCGCGCCACAGGATGACCGCGCCCACGAGGAACAGCAGGCCGGCCACGACCTCCACCGGTGTGCGGGGCAGGTGCGCGAGCAGGCCACCCAGGGTGCAGGCGACGACGGTCTGCACGAGGAACGCCGCGGTGACGCCGACCCAGACCGCCAGCGGCTTGTATCGCGTCGCCAGCACGAGCGTGGCGATGAACGTCTTGTCCGGGAGCTCGATCGGGAAGATCAGCACGAAGGCGGTGGCGGCGATGGCAAGGGCACTCATGGTGCTCCAGACCCTAATCGGTCGTCGCTCCGTGGGACGTCCGGGCACGCACGCCGGGTGGGCAATACGCTGCCGGGCGTGAGCATGCGATACGGCTACTTCGGCCCCGCCGGGACGTTCACCGAGATGGCCCTGCTGCGCCTGCCCGGCGTCGAGGACGTCGAGCGGGTGCCGATCGCCTCGGTCGAGTCGGCGCTGGAGGCGGTGCGCGACGGGTCGGTCGACGCGGCGGTCGTGCCGATCGAGAACTCCGTCGAGGGCGGGGTCAGCGCCACGCTCGACGCGCTGTCCTCCGGGGCCGACCTGGTCGTGGTCCACGAGGTGCTCGTGCCGATCACCTTCGTCCTGGCCGCCCGTGCGGGCACCACGCTGGCGGACATCCGCGGCGTCGGCAGCCACCCCCACGCCTGGGCCCAGGTCCGCCACTGGATGGGCGCCCACCTGCCGGAGGCGACCTACGTGCCCTGCCTGTCCACCGCGGCAGCCGCGGCCGGGCTGGCGGGTGACGACACGGCATACGAGGCGGCGGTGTGTGCGCCGGTCGCGGCGCAGGCGCACGGGCTGCAGGTGCTAGCCGAGGACATCGGCGACAACCGCAGCGCGGTGACCCGGTTCGTGCTGGTTGCCCGTCCCGGCCGGCTGCCGGAGCCGACCGGGGCGGACAAGACGTCGGTGGTGCTGTTCCAGGCCGACGACCACCCCGGTGGCCTGCTCGAGCTGCTCGAGCAGTTCGCCGCCCGGGGGATCAACCTGACGCGGCTGGAGTCCCGCCCCACCGGCGACGCCCTGGGCCGCTACTGCTTCTCCATCGACTTCGAGGGCCACGTCAACGACGAGCGCGTCGGCGAGACGCTCATGGGCCTGCGCCGGGTGTGTGCCGACGTGCGCTTCCTCGGGTCCTACCCGCGTGCGGACGGCGCGGTCGTGGAGGTCCGCCCGGGCACCCGCGACACGGACTTCACCGCGGCGCGCGCCTGGCTGCAGGGCCTGCGCAACGCCTGAGGCTCACGCGGACAGGTGGGCGCGCAGGCCGCGTTCGCCGCCGCGCATCATCGCGGCGTGGTTGGCCCGCAGCACCGGTCGCAGCAGGAAGGACACCCGGCTCAGCACCGGGGCGTGCAGCTCCACCTCCTGCCGGTATGCCGCGTGCGTGCCTCCCGGCCCGGGACGCAGCTCCCAGCTGGACCAGCCGTGCAGGTGGCCGCGGACCGCGGCACGCAGCCGCAGGGCCGACTCGTCCTCCACCTCGCGGCGCAGGTGCAGGTGCAGCGTCCACGGCAGCACGCTGCGGATCTGCACGTCACCGGACTCGTCGTCCAGCCGGGTGATCCGCCGGACCTGCGGCCACCACCGGTCGTAACGCTCGATGTCTGCGAGCACGGCGTAGACCCGCTCGGGCTCGGCGGGCAGCCGCCACGTCGTCGCGAAGCGGTAGACCGGTGGGGCCACGGGGCTCAGACCGGCGCGGTGCGGCCGCCGTCGGCCTCGCGGATGCACCAGCGGGCGAGCAGGGCGCAGACGATGCCGTTGGCGAAGCCGACGAGCACGTCGGTCACGTGGTGCATGCCGCGGTAGAGGCGGGCATAGGCCACGAGGAGCGGGATGAGCGCGAAGACCGTGACGAGGGTGTTGCGCAGCCAGACCCGCTCGATCCGCGAGGCGAAGAAGATCAGGGACAGGTAGAGCGCGGTCGAGGCGCCCACGTGGCCGCTGGGGTAGCTCGAGGTCGGCGGGGCGGGGTCGAGGTGCGGCACGGTCGGGCGGTCACGGCCGACGACCAGCGTGGCGCCGACGAACGTCGAGGCCTGGAGTGCGATCGCGATCGCCGGGATGATCGCCAGCCACCAGCGCCGGGTCAGCGCCAGCAGCACGATGCAGGCGACGACGCAGACCCCGATGACGATCTCGGTGTTGCCGATGTGCGACCAGACCGCGGTGACCGAGTTCATCGTGGCCGTGCGGCCCTTGGCGAGCGCCTCGCTGACCGAGTTCTCGTTGTCCTCGATCGACTTCAGCGGACCGGCCAGCAGCAGCCCGATGCCGCAGATCGCGGCCCAGACCAGGATGCCCGGCAGGACGACGCGCAGCAGCAGGCTCTTGGCCACGGCCCCGGCGCCGGGGCGCTCCCGTTCGGTGGGCGGGGACCAGCGGGTGAGGACGGTCATGGGGAGGACCTTTCGATCGAGGGGGCGGCCTCGCGGGCAACCTGGCGCGGACGGCGGTACCCGGCCCACGACGCGGCGACGAGGGCCAGCGCAAGGATGACACCACCGACGACGTCGGAAGGAAAGTGGACGCCGAGGAAGACGCGGTCCAGGCAGGTCACGACGACCACCAGCGACCCGACCGCCGCCAGGGCCGCCTTCACGGCGCGGTGCGCCAGCGGCCACACCGCGACGGTGACGACGGTCAGGGCCAGCGCCGCGTTGAACGCGTGCCCCGAGGGAAAGCTGTATCCCGGGGAGTGCGACACGGGGTCGCTCACCACCGGGCGGGCCCGCTGCACGACCAGCTTGACGAGGAAGCCCAGGAACCAGCCGACGAGCATGGTCGCGGCGGCCCAGAGCGCCCTGGAGCGCAGGCCGCGCGCCCAGACCCAGGCGCACGTGGCGAACGCGACGAGGTAGACCCAGACCGGCTGCATGACCGCCTGCACCACGAGGAGGGCCCGGAGCAGGGCCGGGTGGGCCCGGGTGACGTCGGTGGCGGCGCTGATCGCGGCGTCGTCGACGTGGATGAGGGGCTGGAACCGCTCGCGCACCAGGACGGCGATCACGACGACCGGCACGAGCGCGAGGACCCCGACCAGCAGCCCCCGCCCGACCCGGCGCAGCACCTCAGACCCGGACGACGAGGGCGCCGGGCTCCACGCGGATGCCCAGCGCGAGGGCCTTGCCGATGGTGTCGCCGTCGAGCTGGACCTCCTCGGGGCGGTCGCTGCGGATGGACAGCTCCCGGCCGCGCAGGTGGTCGACCCGCTCGTGGCCCTTGCGGGTCTTGGCCAGCACCCGGGCGGCGACGGCCAGCCAGCCGAAGATGCCCTTGGGGGAGAGGGTGACCGCGTCGAGCCAACCGTCGTCGACCTCGGCCTTGGGCATCAGCACCAGGCCGCCGGTGAGCTTGCCGCAGTTGCCGACCACGACGGTGCGCACCCGACGGGAGATCTCCGGCTCGTCGTCGACCTTGAGGCGGACCTTGAACTGGGCGCCGCGCAAGTTGCGCACGCCGGCGACGCCGTAGGCCAGCCAGCCCACCCGCGCCTTGAGCGCCTCGGGGGCGCCGGCCATGATCGCCGCGTCGAAGCCGAGCCCGGCCATGACGAGGAAGACGTGCTCGGCCGGGCGCTCGTGCTCCCCGGATGCGTCGACCCGGATCCGGCCGACGTCGACCCGCTTGTTCTGCCCGGTCAGGGCCACCTTCAGCGCCTCGGACACGTCGTCGACGGGCAGGTCGAGGTTGCGGGCGAGCAGGTTGCCGGTGCCGCCGGGCAGCAGGCCCAGTGGGGTCTCGGTGCCGACCAGCACGCTGGCCACGGCGCGGACCGTGCCGTCGCCGCCGAGCGGGCAGACGACGGTGACGCCCTCCTCGAGCGCCTGCCGGGTCTGGCCCTCGCCGGTGTCCCCGGCCGTCGTCTCGATGAACAGCGGCTCGGCCCACCCGGCGTCGGCGCAGCCCTTGGCGATCTGGCGCCGGACCGCCGACTGGTCGTCGAACTTCGTGGGGTTGATGATGATCGCGGCGCGACGGGGCTTGTCCTCGGCCACGGCAGCTCCTTCCGGTCGGAAGTGCTGCCGGTGGGGGCGACGCCGGGCGAACCGGCGGGTCGCCTGCAACGCCTGGTCCACCCGCGCACGGGCGCCGCGGCTCGAGGCAGCCGTGACGGCCCCCGCGAGCAGCAGGACGAGGAGGATGGCCACCACGGCGATCCACCCGGCGTTGTCTTTCAGCACAGCGCGGACGTTACCCGAAAGTAGGCTGCGCCCCATGGCCCGTCCCACGGCACCGACCCCGCCGCCACCCGACGACAAGGACTGGACCTGGGTGCTGCGCGAGCCGTGCCCGGACTGCGGGTTCGACGCCGCCCACGTGGCCGGGACCCAGGTGCCCGACATCGTGCGGGACAGCGCAGCCCGGTGGGCCGCGGTGCTGGCCCGCCCGGACGCCCGGCTGCGCCCGGAGCCGCACGTGTGGTCGCCGCTGGAGTACGCCTGTCACGTGCGCGACGTGTGCCGGGTCTTCGCCGAACGGGTCCACCTCATGCTCGCCACGGACCACCCTCACTTCGCCAACTGGGACCAGGACGCCACCGCGCTGGCCGAGCGCTACTGGGAGCAGGACCCCGCCGCGGTGTCCGCCGAGCTCACCGGCGCCGCGGAGCTGGCCGCCGCCCGGTTCGACGAGGTCACCGAGGAGGAGTGGGACCGGACCGGCCTGCGCAGCAACGGTTCCGCCTTCACCGTCGAGACGCTGGGGCAGTACTTCGTCCACGACCTGGTGCACCACGGCCACGACGTGGGCGCGTGAGCCGGCCACGCGGCATACCCCTGCAGTTGGCAAACGGTTCGGAGTCGCGCAACGTGCGCCGATAGGCTCGGGCCCGTGATCGACATCCGACTTCTGCGTGAGGACCCTGAGGCGGTGCGCGCCTCGCAGCGCGCACGTGGCGAGGACGAGGGGATCGTCGACGCGATCCTGTCCGCCGACGAGCGCCGCCGGTCGTCCCTGACCGAGTTCGAGCAGCTGCGCGCGGAGCAGAAGTCCTTCGGCAAGAAGGTCGCCGCCGCCAAGGGCGAGGAGAAGGCCGCCCTGGTCGCCGAGGCGAAGAAGACCTCCGACCGGGTCAAGGAGCTGCAGGCCGCCGCCGACGAGGCCGAGGCCGAGCTCAACGCGCTCGTGCGCCGGGTGCCCAACGTCGTCATCGAGGGCATCCCCAGCGGCGGCGAGGACGACTACACCGTGCTGGAGACCCACGGCACGGCACGGGACTTCGCTGCCGAGGGCTTCGAGCCGCGGGATCACCTCGAGCTCGCCGAGGGCCTGGGCGCCCTCGACATGGAGCGCGGCGCCAAGGTCGGGGGGTCGCGCTTCTACTTCCTCACCGGGGTCGGCGCCCGCCTCGAGCTGGCGCTGCTCAACATGGCGGTCGCGCAGGCGGTCGAGCACGGGTTCACCCCGATGATCACGCCCACCCTGGTCAAGAACGACGTCATGGCCGGCGCCGGCTTCCTCGACGCCCACGCCGACGAGGTCTACCGCCTCGAGGCCGACGACCTCTACCTCACCGGCACCTCCGAGGTCGCCCTCGCCGGCTACCACGCCGACGAGATCCTGGACCTGTCCGGCGGCCCGAAGCGGTATGCCGGGTGGTCCACCTGCTACCGGAGGGAAGCCGGGTCCTACGGCAAGGACACCCGCGGCATCATCCGGGTGCACCAGTTCCAGAAGGTCGAGATGTTCAGCTACTGCCGGCCCGAGGACGCCGAGGCCGAGCACCAGCGGCTGCTGGACTTCGAGCGCGAGATGCTCGCCAAGATCGAGGTGCCCTACCGGATCATCGACACCGCCGCCGGTGACCTCGGCGGCCCCGCGGCGCGCAAGTTCGACTGCGAGGCGTGGGTGCCGACGCAGGGGCGCTACCGGGAGCTGACCTCCACGAGCAACTGCACGACGTACCAGGCCCGACGGCTCAACGTGCGCGAGCGCTCGGAGTCGGGTGCGACCCGCATCGTGGCCACGCTCAACGGCACCCTGGCCACGACCCGCTGGCTGGTGGCGATCCTGGAGAACCACCAGCAGCCCGACGGCTCGGTCGTCGTGCCGCGGGCGCTTCGGCCGTTCCTCGGGCTCGACATCCTGACCCCCCAGGGCTGAGGCGGGGCATGGCCGAGCGCCTGGTCGCCCTCGACCTCGACGGCACCACCGTCAACCACGCCGGGGAGCTCTCGCCCGTCGTGCGGGACGCGGTGCGCGCCGTCGCCGACGCCGGGGTGCACGTCGTCATCGCGACCGGCCGCTCGACGGTGGCCGCGATGCCGGTGATCGACGCGCTCGGCCTGTCCCACGGGTTCGCCGTCTGCTCCAACGGTGCGGTGACCCTCGAGCTGGACCCGTCCGAGAACGGCGGCTATCGCTTCCTCGACGTCGTCACCTTCGACCCGGCGCCGGCGCTGAACCTGCTGCGCGAGCGCATCCCCGACGCCGCGGTCGCGGTCGAGGAGCTGGGCGTCGGCTTCAAGCTGAGCAAGCCGTTCCCGGACGGCGAGCTCGTCGGGCAGCTGCGCGTCGTGGAGTGGGAGGAGCTGGTCTCCGCGCCCGCCACCCGTGTCACGCTGCGCAGCCCGGAGGCCACGGCCGAGGAGTTCATGCGCCTGGTCGGCGAGGCCGGACTGCACGAGGTGTCCTACGCCGTGGGCTGGACCGCGTGGCTGGACATCAACCCCGAGGGCGTGACCAAGGGCTCGGCGCTGGAGCAGGTGCGCCGCCACCTGTCGGTCGAGCCGGCCCACACGGTGGCGGTCGGCGACCAGCGCAACGACCTGGAGATGCTGCACTGGGCCGCCCGGGGCGTGGCGATGGGCAACGCCCCCGACGAGGTCAAGGCGGCGGCCGACGAGGTCACCGGCCACGTCGACGACGACGGCCTCGTGCCGGTCCTGCGCTCGCTGCTCGACTGACGGGCCTGGGCTCAGAGGCGGGACAGCGACTCGCGCAGGCCCTGCTCCGCGTCGTCGCCGAGTCTCTTCAGCGCGCCCATGAACAACGGCAGGAGGAGCTTCACCGCGCCCTGGAACTCGAAGTCGGCGGTGTAGAGCACGTCGCTGCCCGAGCCGTTGGGGCTGACCTCGATCGTGTCCGTGGCGGTGACCGTCTTGTTCTGGCCGCGCAGCTGCACCCGGCGGCCGGGGTCGACGTCCAGGACGGTGTAGGTCAGCTCGGTCTCGCGGCCGATGAACTTCGAGGTGTTGAGGTAGACGGTGCCGACCCCGCCGTCGCCGCTGGTGCGCACGCAACGCACCGTGCCCGGGTCCCACTCCTCGGTGGTCGTGAAGTCCGACAGGTAGGCGAAGACCTTCTCCGGTGAGGCGTCCACCGTCACGCTGCGCTGCAGTCTCATGCCCCCATCCTCACCCCGGTCCGGGCCGTCGGCATGCCGGTTCGGTTCCGGACCAGTCCGTGCGGCTGCCAGATCCGTGCGCGGGGGCGGTGCGCGCGCGTACGGTCGTGTCCCGTGAGGGTCGCGCTGATGGTCACCTGCCTGGGCGACGCGCTCTTCCCCGACGTGGGCCGGGCGACGGTCACGCTGCTGCGCCGCCTCGGGGTCGAGGTCGAGGTCCCCACGGGACAGACCTGCTGCGCCCAGCCGATGGTCAACACCGGCTACCTCGAGGAGGCGGTGCCGGTGGTGCGCACCTTCGTCGAGGCGTTCGCCGGGTATGACGCGGTGGTCGCGCCGTCGGGGTCGTGCGCCGGGTCGGTGCGCCACCAGCACGCGCTCGTGGCCCGGCGGGCTGGCGACCCGGCGCTGGCGGAGGCGGTCGCGCGGACCGCGCCGCGGGTGCACGAGCTGAGCGGGTTCCTCACCGACGTGCTCGGCGTCGAGGACGTCGGCGCCACCTTCGCGCACCGGGTGACCTACCACCCGACCTGCCACTCGTTGCGGCTGCTCGACGTCGGCGACCGGCCCACCCGGCTGCTGCGCGCGGTGCGCGGCCTGGAGCTGCTCGAGCTGCCCCACGCGCAGGAGTGCTGCGGCTTCGGCGGCACGTTCGCGGTGAAGAACGCCGACACCTCGGTCGCGATCGGGCAGGACAAGGCCCGGCACGTGCTGGACACCGGCGCCGAGGTGCTCGTCGCCAGCGACAGCTCCTGCCTCATGCACGTCGGCGGGATCCTGTCGCGCCAGCACGCCGGCGTGCGGGTCATGCACCTGGCCGAGGTCCTGGCCGCCACGGGGTCGCCGTGAGTGCCACGTTCGTCGGGATGCCGGCCTTCCCGAAGGCGGCCCGGGAGGCCCTCGGCAACGCCCAGCTGCGGGCCAACCTCGCCCACGCCACCGGCACCATCCGCGCCAAGCGGGCCGCGGTGGTCGCCGAGGTCGAGGACTGGGAGGAGCTGCGGCTCGCCGGCGCCGCCATCAAGGACGCGACCCTGCTCCGCCTGGACGAGCACCTGCTGCGGCTCGAGGCGGCCCTGCAGGCCCGGGGAGCCCGGGTGCACTGGGCCCGCGACGCGGCGGAGGCGTGCGCCGTCGTGGCGGAAGTGGCGCGGGCCCACGGCGTCGACGAGGTGGTCAAGGTCAAGTCCATGGCCACTCAGGAGATCGGGCTCAACGAGGCGCTCGCCGCCGAGGGCATCGCGGCGTGGGAGACCGACCTCGCCGAGCTCATCGTGCAGCTCGGCGACGACCTGCCCAGCCACATCCTCGTGCCGGCGATCCACCGCAACCGGGCCGAGATCCGCGACATCTTCGCCCGCGCCATGGCGGCGGCGGGACGCCCCGCGCCCGAGGACCTGACCGACGACCCGGCCCGGCTGGCCGAGGCCGCCCGGCTGCACCTGCGGGAGAAGTTCCTGCGCGCCCGGGTCGCCGTCTCCGGGGCGAACTTCGCCGTCGCCGACACCGGCACCCTCGTGGTCGTCGAGTCCGAGGGCAACGGCCGGATGTGCCTGACCCTGCCGGAGGTGCTGGTCAGCGTCGTCGGCATCGAGAAGGTCGTGCCGACCTGGTCCGACCTCGAGGTCTTCCTGCAGCTGCTGCCGCGTTCGAGCACCGGCGAGCGGATGAACCCCTACACCTCCACCTGGACCGGGGTGACCCCCGGCGACGGCCCGCAGGAGGTGCACGTGGTGCTCCTCGACAACGGCCGCACCCGGGCGCTCGCCGACGAGGTGGGCCGCCAGGCGCTGCGCTGCATCCGCTGCTCGGCCTGCCTCAACGTGTGCCCGGTCTACGAGCGCACCGGCGGGCACGCCTACGGCTCGGTCTACCCCGGCCCGATCGGCGCCATCCTCAACCCGCTGCTGCACGGGGTCGGCCACGACGCCCAGACCGACTCGCTGCCCTACGCCTCGACGCTGTGCGGCGCCTGCTTCGAGGTGTGCCCGGTGCGGATCGACATCCCCGAGGTGCTGGTGCACCTGCGCTCGCAGGTCGTGGACGCGCACCGCGGCGGCCTGCCCCGGCCGGAGGCGGTGGCGATGCGGGGTGCGGCGTGGGCCTTCGCCCGGCCCCGGCGTTGGGCCCTGCTCGAGCGGGCCGGTGGGCTCGTCGGCCGGATGGCGCACCGCCTCGGCGTGCGCCGTCTGCCCTGGCCGGCCTCGGCGTGGACGCGCGCCCGCGACCTGCCACCGGTCCCGCGCCGGCCGTTCCGGTCCTGGTGGCGTCGCGAGGGGAGCCGGACGTGAGCGCGCGCGAGGAGGTGCTCGCGCGGGTGCGCCACGCGCTGGGAGGCGCTGCGCGCGATCCGCAGGTGCCCCGGGCGTATGCGCGGGAGCGCACCCTCGCGGACCCCGTCGGGTTGTTCTGCGAGCGGGTGGCGGACTACCGCGCCCGGGTGACCCGGTGCGGCGCGGGCGAGGTGGCGGCGGCCGTGGAGGCGGCGCTGCGCGGCACCGAGCGGGCGGTGGTGCCCCGGGACGTCCCGGAGGACTGGGCGCGGCGGGTGTGGCAGCGGGTGCAGGACCCGGGCACGGCCGCGGGTCTGGACCGGGTGGACGCGGTGCTGACCACGGCCACCGTCGGCATCGCGGTGACCGGGACGGTGGTGCTCGACCACGGTCCCGGCCAGGGGCGACGGGCGCTGACGCTGGTGCCGGACCGGCACGTGTGCGTGCTGCGCGCGGACCACGTGGTCGCCGACGTGCCCGCGGCGGTGGCGCTGCTCGACCCGCTGCGCCCGCAGACGTGGGTCAGCGGGCCGAGCGCCACCAGCGACATCGAGCTCAGCCGCGTCGAGGGCGTCCACGGCCCCCGCACCCTGCACGTCATCGTCGTCGGCTGAGGGTCCCTGCGGGCCGGTCAGCCCTCCAGGGCGGCGTCGAGGGTGATCTCCGTGCCGGTCAGCGCCTTGCTCACCGGGCAGGTGGCCTTGGCCTCCTCGGCCGCCGCGGCGAAGCCGTCCGCGTCCAGGCCCTCGACCTCACCGCGCACGGTGAGCTTGATGCCGGTGATCCGCAGGCCGCCGGCCGGGTCCGGCTGCACCGTGACGTCCGCCGTCACGTCCAGGCTCTGCGGGGTGCCGCCCGCCTTGGCAAGCAGGGCCGAGAACTGCATGGCGTAGCAGGAGGAGTGCGCGGCGGCGATGAGCTCCTCGGGGCTGGTGACGCCGTCAGCGGTGTCGGCGATGCGTCGCGGGAAGGACACGTCAAAGGTGCCGACCCCGGAGCTGGAGAGCTCGACCTGGCCTGAGCCGTCCTGCAGGCCGCCGTTCCAGGCGGTGCGTGCGGTGCGCGTGGGCATCTGTTGCCTCCTCGGTCCCGGCGCGGCCGCCGGTGACAGCCGCTTCGACACGTTTCACGATAGGTGCAGGCAGGCGGGCCCGCCTGACATGCTGTGCCACGTCATGACGGACCTGATCATCACCTCGGCGGCCAACGCGCGCCTGAAGTCCCTCACCGCCCTGCGCCGCCGCCGGACCCGCGAGGAGACCGGCACGACCCTCATCGAGGGCTACGAGGAGCTCAGCCTCGCCCTCGACGCGGGGGTCCTGCCGCGGACCATCTACTACTGCCCCGAGCTCATGCTGGAGCCCGTGGTGCAGCAGGACGTCGTGCGCCGGGTGGGCGCCCAGGGCGTCGAGACCGTCCAGCTGGGCCGGGTGGCCTTCGAGAAGGTCGCCTACCGCGAGGGGCCGGACGGCTTCCTCGCCGTGGTCGACTCGGTGGTGCGCTCCTGCGCCGACCTGACCGTCGGACCGGCGCCGCTGGCGCTGCTGTGCCAGGGCGTGGAGAAGCCGGGCAACCTCGGCGCCATGCTGCGCACCGCGGACGCCGCCGGGGTGGAGGCGGTCATCGCGGCCGACCCGGTCACCGACTGGGGCAACCCCAACCTGGTGCGGGCCAGCAAGGGCACCGTGTTCTCGGTGCCGGTGGCCAGCGACTCGACCGAGGCGACGCTGGCATGGTTGCGGGACAACGGGATTGCGCTCGTGGCGACCACGCCCGACACCGACCTGGACTACACCGACGTCGACTACACCGGTCCGGTCGCGATCTCCGTCGGCGCCGAGAAGTACGGCCTGACCGGCGAGGTCCTGGCCGCTGCCGACTACAAGGTGCGCATCCCGATGGTGGGCCGGGCCAACTCGCTCAACGTCGCGACGTCGGCCGCGATCGTGCTCTACGAGGCGGTCCGCCAGCGGCGTGCCGCCGGTGGGACCGAGGTCCCGGGTTTGTGACCCCGGTCATGACCACCTGTCGGGCTGTGTCACGATGACTGCCATGCGAGTTGACCACGTCTCCTATGCCGCTGAGCACGACGGCCTGAAGGCGACCGCGCAGAGGCTGTCGGCGCAGATTGGCGTCGAGCCGGTCGACGGGGGGATCCACCCGCGGTTCGGCACCCGCAACATCATCTTCCCGCTGGCCCACGACCGCTACGTCGAGGTCGTCGAGGTGCTCGACCACCCCGCGTCCGACAAGGCCGCCTTCGGGCAGGCCGTCCGGGCCCGCTCCGAGGCCGGCGGCGGCTGGCTCGGCTGGGTGGTCAACGTCGACGACCTCTCCGAGGCCGAGCAGCGCCTGGGCCGCGAGGCGGTCGACGGCTACCGCCACCGTCCCGACGGGGTGGAGCTGAAGTGGCGCCAGCTGGGCATCAAGGGGCTCATGTCCGACCCGCAGCTGCCCTACTACATCCACTGGGAGGACCCCGCGGTCCACCCGTCCGTGGGCGCCAGCACGGCCGTGACGATCAGCAAGCTGCAGATCGCCGGCGACCCGGACCGGCTGCGCGACTGGCTGGGCCTGCCCCCGGAGTACACCTCCTCGGTGATCGACTTCGACTTCGTCGCCCCGCACGGCACCCCCGGGCTGCTGTCGGTCACCTTCGACACCCCCAAAGGCCAGGTCACCGTCTGACCGCTCTCCCACCACGCGCAGGAGGCCGCGACCTGTTGGCGGGTCGCGGCCTCCTCGCGTGTCCGGGCTCAGTGCCGGCGGAACGTCTTCAGCCGCAGGCTGTTGGTCACGACGATCACGCTGGACAGGGCCATCGCGGCGCCGGCGACCATCGGGTTGAGCAGGCCCAGCGCGGCGAGCGGGATCGCGGCCACGTTGTAGCCGAAAGCCCAGGCGAGGTTCTGCTTGATGACCCGCAGGGTCCGGCGCGAGAGCGCGACCGCGTCGGCGACCGCGGCGACGTCGGGCCGCATCAGCACGATGTCGGCGGACTCGATCGCCACGTCGGTGCCGCTGCCCATCGCGATGCCGAGGTCGGCCTGGGCCAGCGCGGCCGCGTCGTTGACGCCGTCGCCGACCATGGCCACCACGTGGCCCTGCCGCTGAAGCCGGTGCACCGCGGCGTGCTTGTCCTCGGGCAGGACGTCGCTGAGCACGTGCGCCGGGTCGACGCCGACGGCCTGGGCGACGACCCGGGCGGTCTGCTCGTTGTCCCCGGTCAGCAGGTATGCCGTGAGCCCCAGCTCGCCGAGGTCGCGCACCGCGTCCGCGGAGGAGTCCCGCACCTCGTCGGCCACGGTCAGCGCGGCCCGGGCGGTGCCGCCCCAGCCCACCCAGACGGTCGTGCCCGGCGCGGTCACCTGGGCGATCTCCTCGGGCACCTGCTCGAACATCTCGGCCTTGCCGACGGTGATCAGCGTGTCCTTGATGAACGCCCGCGCGCCGGAGCCGGCCAGCGCCTCGAAGCCGGTGACCGCGGGCACGTCCAGGCCACGGTCGCGCGCGGCGGTGACGATCGCCCGGGCCACCGGGTGCTCGCTGCCGGCCTCCACCGCGGCGGCGGTGCGCAGCGCGGCGGTCACTGACAGCCGCCCCGCGGCGCGCACGTGGGTCAGCTTCGGGGCGCCGACGGTGAGCGTGCCGGTCTTGTCCAGCACCACCGTGTCGACCTGGCGGGTGCTCTCGAGCACCTCCAGGCCCTTGATGAGCACCCCGAGCTGGGCGCCGCGGCCGGTGCCGGCCAGCAGCGCGGTCGGCGTGGCCAGGCCCAACGCGCACGGGCAGGCGATGATGAGGACGGCGACGGCGGCGCTGAGCGCGCTGGTCACCGGCTGCCCGGCGAGCAGCCACCCGGCGAAGGTCAGCACGGACAGGACGAGCACGGTGGGGACGAAGACCGCCGAGACCCGGTCGGCCAGCCGCTGGACCGGCGCCTTGCCCTGCTGGGCCCGCTCGACCAGCCGGGTCATCGCGGCCAGCGTGGTCTCCGCGCCGACGCGGCGCGCCTCCACCACGAGCCGGCCGCTGGTGTTGATCGTCCCGCCGGTGACCGCCTCGCCCGGGCCGGTGTCGACCGGCATCGACTCCCCGGTCACCAGGCTGCGGTCGACCGCGCTGGTGCCGTCGACGACGACGCCGTCGGTGGCGATCTTCTCCCCGGGCCGGACGAAGAAGTGGTCGCCGACCGCCAGCTCCGAGACCGGGATGCGCACCTCGGTGGTGACCCGGCTGGCCGGGTCGATCCGCTGCACCGCGACGTCCTTGGCGCCGAGCTCCATCAGGGCCTGCAGCGCCGAGCGCCCCGACGCGCGGGCGCGGGACTCGGCCCAGCGCCCGGCGAGCAGGAACGTCGTCACGACCGCGGCCACCTCGAAGTACAGGTGCATGGTGTTGCCGGTGAGCACGGCGACCAGGGACCAGCCGTAGGCGGCGAGCACGCCGAGGGAGACCAGGGTGTCCATCGTCGAGGAGCCGTGCCGGGCGTTGACCGCCGCGGCGCGGTGGAACGGCCAGGCCGCCCAGGCCACGATCGGTGTCGCGAGGACCAGCTCCAGCCACGGCCACAGCGGTGACTCCGGCAGCGGCATCATGCCCAGCACCACCACCGGTATCGCGAGGGCCAGGGAGACCAGGGTCCGCACCTTCAGCTGCCGCTCGTCGAGGACGTCGTGGCCGTCGTGCTCGTGGCCGGCCGGCACCTCGGGCTCCAGGACCCGCGCGGTGTAGCCGGTCTGCTCGACCGTGGCGACGAGGTCCTCGGGGGTGAGGGGCACGGCATACCGCACGTGCGCGCGCTCGGTGGCGAGGTTGACGCTGGCCTCCACGCCCTCGAGCTTGTTGAGCTTGCGCTCGATACGCGCCGAGCAGGAGGCACAGGTCATGCCCCCGATGGCCAGGTCGACCTCGTGGCGGGTGTCGTGGGAGGTGCTCATGTCGCGACCGCGTATCCCGCCTCCGCGACGGCGGCGCGCACGGCGGCCGGGTCCAGGGCGGCGTCACTGGTGATGGTCACCGGCGAGGCGGCGCCGGCGCGCAGGTCGACCGCCACGTCGGTCACGCCGGGCACGGCGGACAGCTCACCGGTGACTGCCTGGGCGCAGTGCCCGCAGGTCATCCCGGTGACGGTGATGGTGGTGGTCTGGCTCATGGGTGGCTCCTCAGCTGCGGACGAGTCGGGCGATGGCAGCGGAGGCCTCGGCGACCTTGGTCGCGGCGGCCTCGTCGGACTCCCGTGCGGCGTCGACGACGCAGTGCCCGACGTGGTCCTCGAGCAGGCCGAGGCTGACCGCCTGCAGCGCCTTGGTGATGGCGCTGACCTGGGTCAGGACGTCGATGCAGTAGGTGTCGTTCTCGACCATCTTGTGGACCCCGCGGACCTGCCCCTCGATGCGGCGCAGCCGCTTGAGGTAGTCGTCCTTGGTGCCGGTGTAGCCCGCCATGGCGCCTCCTGTGCCGGTGTGTCGCCTGGTCCAACGATATACCCCCAAGGGGTATTCCGGGCGTGCGCACCGTCGCCGAGGTCGTGCAGGAGTGGTCGCGCTCGGCCGTGGTCACCGAGCGTGAGGTCGTCGTCGTGGCCGGTCGGCACGACCCCCGCGCCCACGGCGTGCGCAGCCTGCCGACCCGCAACGGCATCCCGCACGGGCACCAGCCGCCCGAGCGCGTGGCGGAGCCGCTCGTCGTCACCGCCGTGCTGGGCATCGTGCTGTATGCCGTGCCGGCCGCCCGCTTCCTGGCGCTGTGGCGCGCACGGCGCGCGGTGATGCTCCTGGCCATGGCGGCGGCGTTCGTGCTCCTCGCCGAGGCGCTGATCGCCGTGGTCTACCCGCCGAGCTGGCACCTGAGCTGGTGGGACCGGCACGCTCTGATGCTCCTGGCCTTCGCCCTGGTCGCCTGGGGCGCGCGGGCGCAGTGGCACGAGGGAGCGGTACGCCGACCTCTACCTGGACCAGCCCCGGTCCGGCACGCGGGAGATGAGCCGGTCGAGGCGTGGGTGCTGCTTGGCCCGGAGGACTACTCGCCGAGGTAGTCGACCAGCTGCGGGGCCAGACCGACGTAGGTCGCCGGGGTCAGCTCGAGGAAGCGCTTCTCCACGTCGGCAGGCAGGCCCAGGCCGCGGACGAACTCGCGCAGGTCCTCCCCGGTGATCCGGCGGCCGCGGGTGAGCTCCTTGAGCCGCTCGTAGGGGTTCTCCATGCCGGCCACGCCCTGGGCCGCGAGGGCCCGCATCGCCGACTGGACCGGCTCGCCGAGCACTTCCCAGTTGGCGTCGAGGTCGGCGGCCATCGCCTCCGGCACGGCGTCGAGGCCGGCCAGGCCACGGGTCACGTTGTCGATCGCGAGCAGGCTGTGGCCCAGGGCGGTGCCGATGTTGCGCTGCATGCTGGAGTCGGTCAGGTCGCGCTGCAGGCGGGACTGCACCAGCGTGGAGCCGAGCACGTCGAGCAGGGCGTTGGAGACCTCCAGGTTGGCCTCGGCGTTCTCGAACCGGATCGGGTTGACCTTGTGCGGCATCGTGCTCGAGCCGACCGTGCCCTGGCCGCGGACCTGGGCGAAGTAGCCCATGGAGATGTAGGTCCACACGTCGGTGCACAGGTTGTGCAGCACCCGGTTGAAGCGCGCGATGTCGGCGTAGAGCTCGGCCTGCCAGTCGTGGCTCTCGATCTGGGTGGTGAGCGGGTTCCACGTCAGGCCCAGGCCCTCGACGAACGCCCGGCTGATGGCCGGCCAGTCCGCCTCGGGCACCGCGGCGAGGTGCGCGCCATACGTGCCGGTGGCGCCGTTGAGCTTGCCGAGGAACTCGGCCCGGCCGATCCGGGCGAGCTGTCGGCGCAGTCGGTGCGCCAGCACGGCCAGCTCCTTGCCCATCGTCGTGGGTGTCGCGGGCTGGCCGTGCGTGTGCGCCAGCAGCGGGACGTCGCGCAGGTCGCGGGCCATCGCGGCGACGGCGTCGACCAGCGCGGTCGCGCGGGGCAGCCACACGTTGGTGACCGCGCCCTTGACCATGAGCGCGTAGGACAGGTTGTTGATGTCCTCGCTGGTGCAGGCGAAGTGGACCAGCTCGGACAGGCTCGCCACGTCGGAGTCGGCGGCCTCGGTCAGCCGGCGCTTGAGGTAGTACTCGACCGCCTTGACGTCGTGGACCGTCTCGCGCTCGATCTCGGCGAGCTCGGCCACGTCGGCCGGGCCGAAGCCGTCGACCACCGCGCGCAGCCGGGCCTGCTCGGCCTCGCTCAGGGCGCGCACGCCCGGCACGACGCCGTGGCTGGTCAGGTGGATCAGCCACTCGACCTCGACGCGGACGCGCTCGCGGTTGAGCGCCGCCTCCGAGAGGTGGTCGACCAGTGGGGCGACGGTGCCGCGGTAGCGGCCGTCGAGGGCGCCGAGGGCGATGGGCGGGGTCGCGTCAGCAAGCGAGGCCATGGTGGCCATCATCCCAGACGGCCCGAGCCGCCCGGGACGACGGCCACCCCCAGCTCAGGACCTCGAGGCGTCGGGCACCGGCACCGGCTTGACCAGCGCGAACATCTCGCCCTGGGCGCCCTGCACCACGGACATGCGGCCGTAGGGGGTGTCCCACGGCGCCATGGCGATGCGCCCGCCGAGCTCCTCGACCCGCTGCGCGGAGGCGTCGACGTCCTCGACCGCGAAGTAGTTCATCCAGTGCGCAGGCACCTCTGCCGGCGTCTGGTCGGGCAGCTGGCCCACGCCGGCGACGTTGTCCTGCTCGCCGTTGCGCACCACGGCGTAGTGGAAGCCGCCCTCACCGATCTCGGTGTAGGTCCAGCCGAAGAGCGCGGCGTAGAAGTCCTTGGCCGCCGCGTAGTCGCGGCTCATCGCCTCGTGCCAGGCCATGCTGCCGGGGTCGCCGACGAGGCCGGAGCCGAGGTGGTTGCTGCCCTGCCACAGGCCGAAGTGGGCGCCGGTCGGGTCGATGCCGAAGGCGAACCGGCCGACGTCGAGCACGTCCATCGGCTCGACGGTGATCGTGGCGCCCGCCTCCCGGGCCCTGGCCGTCGTCGCGTCGACGTCGTCGACGGCGAGGTAGAGCGACCAGGCCGCAACCGGCACGCCCTCGGGCTTGGGGGCGATGCCGGCGACGGGGCGGCCCTGCAGCAGCGCCATGGTGTAGCCGCCGGCCTCAGGCGGCCCGTCGAAGGTCTCCCAGCCGAACAGCGCGCCGTAGAACTCGCGCGCCGCGGGGACGTCGTCGACCATCAGGTCGACCCAGTTGGGGGTGCCGTTGGGGTAGCGGCCCTCGTGCACGGGCATGGTCAGCTCCTGGGTTCGGGCGCGGGTATGCCGCGTCGGTGGCGAGGGGTCCCCCTCACCACCCAGCCAAGCACCGGGGGCCGACAGCCGCCAGCGACACGGCATACCGGCGTCGACGTCCCGGCCGGGGAGCAACCGCGGGCCTAGCCTGCGGGCGTGGACCACACGTTCCCGCCGGCCAGGGGGCTGGTGCAGGAGGTCGCGGCGCTGTGCGCCGCGGCCGACCTGGGCGAGCACACCGCCACCGCGGTGCAGCGCGTCGAGGCGCACGACCCGGTGCTGCAGGCGTTCGTGCGGGAGCCGGACCGGTGCGGCCGCGTCCTCGCCGAGGCCGGGCGGCTGTCCCGACGATGGTCGCGCGGGCCGGGGCGGCCGTCGCTGTTCGGCGCCACCGTAGGGGTCAAGGACGTCGTGCGGGTCGACGGGCTGGCGACGACCGCCGGGTCGACCCTGCCGCCGCAGGTCCTCGCCGGGCCCGAGGCGACCGTGGTGCGCCGGCTGTGGGAGGCGGGCGCGCTGGTCCTGGGCAAGACCGTGACGGCCGAGTTCGCCCACGCCGCACCGGGACCCACCCGCAACCCCCGGGCGCTCGGGCACACCCCAGGCGGCTCGAGCAGCGGGTCGGCGGCGGCGGTGGCGGCCGGGCTGGTCACCCTGGGGGTGGGCACGCAGACGGTGGGCTCGACGATCCGCCCGGCGGCCTACTGCGGCGTCACCGGTTACCGCCCCACGCACGGGCGCATCCCGGTCGACGGGGTGATCGCCAACGCGCCGAGCTTTGACGTCGTGGGGCTCCTGGCACGCCGGGTTGAGGACGTGGCGCTGGCGGCGACGGTGGTCGTGGACGGGTGGACGCCTGCGGTGGTGCCGGGTCGGCCGCTGGTGGTCGGGGTGCCCGAGGGGCCCTACCTCGACCTGGTGTCGGAGGAGGGGCGTGCCGGGTACGAGGCGGCGCTGGAGCGGCTGCGCGACGCGGGCGTCGAGGTGCGACGGGTGCCGGCGGTAGGCGACCTCGAGGCGCTCGCCCAGCGACAGGTCGACGTGGGGCGCTACGAGATCGCCCGGACGCACGCGACGTGGTTCGCCGCGCACGCCGGGCGCTACCGGCCCGAGACCGTCGCCGCGATCCGCCAGGGCCAGACGGTCACCCGCCAGGAGTACGACGAGGCGCTCGCCGGGTGCGCGGTGCACCGCGCCGGGCTCGTGGCGCGGATGGACGCCGAGGGGCTCGACCTGTGGGTGGCGCCGTCGGCGGTCGGCCCCGCGCCGGAGGGTCTGGCGGACACCGGCAGCTCGGTGATGAGCCTGCCGTGGAGCCAGGCCGGCCTGCCGGCGGTCGGGCTCCCCGCGGGGTGCGCGCCGGGCGGTCTCCCGCTGGGGCTGCAGTGCGTGGCGCGCCCCGGGGCTGACGAGCAGCTGCTCGCCTGGGCCGAGGCCGTGCTCGAGCCGGCCCTGCTCAGCCGGCCGGCGCGGGGAGGATGTTGATCACCCTCGAGAGCACCACGACGATGACGGCCAGGGCGATGAGGGACTGCAGGGCCATCAGCGTCTTGGCCCGGCCGGTGAGCGGGGAGGTGTCGGCCGGGCTGAACGAGATCAGGTTGGTGAACGCCACGTAGAGGTAGTCCCCGAAGTGGGGGATCCAGTCCGGCCCGCCGAGCTCCCGGTCGAGGGTCTGGGGGAACTGGAAGTCCGGGCGCTGCACCGGGCCCCGGGCGCGCGTCCACGGGCCACCGCCGTCGACCTGCCAGTAGAGCAGGGCGAACGTGAACATGTTGGTCGACAGGGCCAGGGCGCCCGCGACGAGGAGCCGGTTCGCCGTCAGCGCCGCGCCGTCCACGGGGTGGCCGTCGAGCACCAGGGAGACCAGGCGCCCGGCGCCGACCGTGTTGGCGCCGACCAGCACGCCGAAGAGGGTCAGCACCAACGGGCGGGCCCCGCGGGGCACCGGTCCCGGTCGAGCGGCGATGACGACCATCACGGCCACGGCGGCGAGCTCGATGAGGGGCACCAGGGGGACCGGGCCCACCCGGAACCGGGCCGGGACCAGGACCTGCGGCAGGATCGCCGCGACCATCGCCAGGATCGGCCACGTGTAGGTCTCCGGAGCTCGCGCGGTGGGCGCGTCGGGGTTGTCGGCAGCCACGGCCCCATGGTCGGCCCCGGCTCCGGTGTCCGACACCCCCAAAGGTGTCAGGCCGTGACGACGCCCGCGTCGAGGTCGCGCAGGTACTCCGCGTTGCCGCGCAGCGCCGCCTCGTAGCGCTTCACGTCGGCGGCGTCGATGTGGTCGGCGGCCACCTCGAGCAGCTCGCCCACGGCGGCGTCGCTGCGCCCGGCGGCGTGCAGGCTCAGCGCCCGGAACAGGCGCAGCGAGGCGAACCCGGGGAACTGCTCGACGGCGCGCGTGAACACGGTGACGGACTCGTCGTACCGCTCGAGGTTGCGCAGGGTGCTGCCGTACTGCAGCAGGCACTTGCGCAGCGTGTCGCCGGAGAGCCCGGCGTCCATGGCCTGCTCGGCGTAGTAGGCCACCGCCTCGTCCTCGCGGCCGGCCGTGTCGTAGGACCCGCCGACCTCGTAGAGGACGTGGGCGTTGCCCGGGTGGCGGGTCAGCAGCTCCTCGAAGTACGCGATCGTCGGGGCCATGTCGTCGCGGTCCCGGGCGGCGAAGCCCCGCTCGATCTCGGCGGCCAGCTCCGGTGTCAGCTCCTGCTCGGTCATGGGCGCATGTCTACCGGGTCGAACGACTGGTGCACCAACGGTTTGAGGGTCAGGGGGCGATGCCCTCGGGCAGAGGGGCCCGCTCCTCCTCCGGCGGGGCAACCTGCTGCCGGGCGGTCTCGGCGAGCGCGATGCCGACGAGCACGACGACCGACCCGAGCACCTGCACCGGGGCCAGTGCCTCGCCGAGCAGCACCCAGGCGACGATGCCCGCGCCGACCGGCTCCAGCATCCCGACCAGCCCGGTCCGGGCCGCGCCCAGGTGAGTCACGGCATACAGCACGAGCAGGAACGGCACCACCGTCCCGAGCAGGATGACCCAGAGGACCAGGACCCACAGCGGCGCGGACCCGGGCACCGCGCCCGGCAGCTCGACCGCCTGCCTCATCCGGCCGAACGGGAAGGTCCACCAGGGCTGCACCACAGCCCAGAGCACCGCCGAGAAGCCGAAGCTGAAGCCCATCAGGGAGATGGGGTCGCGCTGGCGCTGGCCGGCCTCGCCCATGAGGTAGTACGTCGCCAGCGCCGCGCCGGCGCCCACTGCCGAGACCAGGCCGAGCGGGTCGAGGACCATGCCCTTCCAGAACTGCGCAACCAGGGCCAGCCCGCCCAGCGCGCAGGCGAGGCCGAGCCAGAGCCGGGAGCGCACCGGCTGGCGCTGCACGAACCGCACCCACAGCGCGACCATCAGCGGTGCCGTGTACTCGAACAGCAGCGCGACCCCGACCGGGAGCCGTTGCAGCGCCACGAAGTACAGCCACTGCACCATCGCGATGCCGGTGACGCCGTAGGCGACGAGGAAGCCCAGCTCGCGCCAACCCACCCGCAGCGCCCGGGGCCGGGTCGCGGCGGTGATCCCGAGCAGCACCAGCGCGGTGCCGGCGCTGCGGACCGAGACCAGCTCCAGCGAGGACAGCCCGTGCTGGAGCACGACCTTGCTCACCGTGCCGTTGACGGAGAACAGCACCGCCGCGACGACCGCGACCACCAGGCCGGTCGACGCGCGGGGCTCCCGCGTCATCTGCGGGTCGCGGCGAGCTCGGCCGCCACGTGCGCGACCACCCCGTGGCAGGCCCCGCGGACCTCAGCCAGGCAGCGCTGGAAGTCGGTCTCCCCGCCGTGCCACGGGTCGTCGACCTCCAGGGTCCCGGCCGCGACCGCCGCCTTGTCGAACTCGCGCATCAGCCGGACCTTGTCCTGGTCGGCCACGGTCGGCGCCCACCGCTTCAGCTGCCGGACGTGACCGAGGTCGGCTGCCAGCACGAGGTCGAGCTCATCGAACCGCTCGGGGAGGAACTCGTGCGCGACGTGCGCGGACCCGTCATACCCGTGCTCGTCCAGGGTGCGCACGGTGCGCGGGTCGGCGCCCTCGCCCTCGTGCCAGCCGCCGGTGCCGGCCGAGGTGACCCCGACCAGGGCATCCAGCCCGGCCTCCTCCAGCAGCGACCGCAGGATGACCTCGCCCATCGGCGAGCGGCAGATGTTGCCGGAGCAGACGAAGCAGACGCGGTATGCCGGGGTGCGGGTCATGCGGTCATTCAACCCGAAGCCACGCCGGTGCCTCGGCCCGGAACCGCTCCGGCTCCCAGCGGCCGGCGCCCTCGGGCACCCAGCCCAGCAGCGGGGCGCCGGTGACGCTGGGCAGGTCGTCCAGGTTGCAGCGCATGGCCAGGTCGGGGTGCTCGGGCCAGGAGCCGATGACGAAGCCGAGGCAGTCCAGCCCGCGGTGGCGCAGCGCCTCGGCGGTCAGGGCGCTGTGGTTGAGCGTGCCCAGCCCGGCGGTCGCGACGACGAGGAAGCCCACGCGCGCGCCCCGGGCCTCCAGGGCGGTGCCCAGGTCGGCGATGGTGGCGCCGTCGGCGTCCATGCGCACCAGCAGGCCGCCGGCGCCCTCGACGAGGACGACGTCGGCGCTGCCGTCCCGGACGAGGTGCATGACGGAGTCGGCATGCTCGGCCACCGTGGGGATCCCCACGCCGGCGACCCGGGCGGCCGCGTCGGGCGCCAGCGGGTCGGGCAGCCGCACCAGCTCGCGGGTGCGCACGTCGCCGGCCAGGGCGGCGACCTCGTCGACGTCGCCTGGCTCGCCGGGCTGCAGCCCGGTCTGGGTGGCCTTGACGACGGTGACCCGCAGTCCCCGGTGGAGGAGGCTGGCGGCCAGCGCCGCGGTGACGACGGTCTTGCCGATCTCGGTGCCGGTGCCGGTGACGACGATGACGGGGGGCAGGTCAGGCACGGCCGGTCACCTCCCGCAGCACCTTGGCGGCCAGGGCCAGCTCGTCGCGGGTGTGATGCGCGTGCGCGGTCAGCCGCAGCCGGCTCGTGCCGTCCGGTGTCGACGGGGGACGGAAGCACCCGATCCGTATGCCGTGCCCCGCGGCCTCCTCGACCGCCGCCAGGGCTTCGTGGGGCCCGGGCATCGGCACCGACAGCACAGCCCCGGCGGGGGCGTCGACGCCGCAGGCCCCGGCCAGGGTGGCCGCGTTGGCGCGCACACGCGCAGGAAGCTCGGGGTCGTGCCGCAGGGCCCGCAGGGCGCCGAGGGCGGCGCCGGCGGCGGCAGGCGCGAGGCCGGTGTCGTAGATGAAGGTGCGGGCGGTGTTGGCCAGGTGCTCGCGCACCGCGGCGTGGCCGAGGACCGCCCCGCCCTGCGCCGCCAGCGACTTGGACAGCGTCGCGGTCAGCACCACGTGGTCCAGCCCCGTCAGCCCGAGTGCAGCGGCCAGGCCCTCACCGCGCTCGCCGACGACGCCGAGGCCGTGCGCCTCGTCGACCAGCAGCACGGCGTCGTGGCGGCCGGCCAGGTCGGCCAGCTCCGCCAGCGGCGCGGCGTCACCGAGGACGCTGTAGACCGACTCGACCACCACCACGGCCCTGCGCTGGGTGCGTTCGCGCAGCAGCCGCTCGACGTCGGCGAGGTCGTTGTGCGCGGCGACGGCGACCTGCGCCCGGGAGAGCCGGGCGGCGTCGATGAGCGAGGCGTGGACGTGGGCGTCGGAGACGATGAGGGTGTCGGCGTCGGTCAGGGCCGTCACGGCGCCGAGGTTGGCGGCGTAGCCGGTGGAGAACACCAGGGCAGCGGCGCTGCCGGTGAGGTCGGCCAGCTCGCGCTCGAGCCGCTCGTGCAGGTCCAGCGAGCCGGTCACCAGGCGGGAGGCGCCGGCGCCGCCGCCGTACTGCCGGGCCGCGGCGACCGCGCTGGCGATGACGTCGGGGCGGTGCAGCAGCCCGAGGTAGTCGTTGCCGGCCAGGTCGAGCAGGCCGCCCTGGCTCGCCGGGGTGTGGGGCACCAGGTGCCGGGTCAGGCCCAGGCGCTCCCGCTCGGCGGCGCGGGCCGCCAGGTCATCGAGGAACCAGCTCACCCGCCAAGGGTGCCCCACGCTGACCACACCACCGCCGACGGGGTCGCCCCCTGCACGCCTCCTCCCTCGGCGGGAAGAGAGCGGTCAGGCGCTGTGGACCTCGGCGACGGCGCCGACGAGGGCCGAGCAGATCGTGGCGAGGTCCTCGGCGGTGCTGACGTAGGGCGGCATCGTGTAGACGAGGTCGCGGAAGGGGCGCACCCACACCCCGCGCTCGATCGCGGCCGCGGCGACCTCGGCGGTGCGCACCGGCTCGTCGAGCTGGATGACGCCGACCCCGCCGAGCACCCGGACGTCCCGGACGTGCGGCAGGTCGGCGGCCGGCTTGAGCCCGCGAGCCAGCCCCTCCTCCAGCCGCGCCACCTGGGTGGGCCAGTCGTTGGCCTGGAGCAGGTCCAGGTTGGCCAGGGCCACCGCGCACGCCAGCGGGTTGGCCATGAACGTGGGTCCGTGCATCAGCGCGCCGGACGCGCCGCCGCTGACGCCCCGCGCCACCTCGGAGGTGCACAGCACCGCGGCGAGGGTGAGGTAGCCGCCGGTCAGCGCCTTGCCGACGGTCATCACGTCGGGCACCACGCCGCAGCGCTCGGCCGCCCACAGCGTGCCGGTGCGCCCGAAGCCGGTCGCGATCTCGTCGAAGATGACCAGCGCGCCGTGCTCGCGGGCCAGGCTCGCGAGCACCTGCACGGCATACGGGCTGTAGACGTGCATGCCGCCGGCGCCCTGCAGCAGCGGCTCGACGACGACGGCGGCGATGTCGTCGGCGAACTCGGCATACAGCGCGCGGGTGGCGCGCTCCCACTCGACCATCGCCGGGTCGTCGGGGCCGACGTCGAGGCCGGCCGGCGGGCGCGGGGCGAAGACCTGCTCGGGCAGCACCCCGGTGAACAGCGTGTGCATGCCGCCGACCGGGTCGGTGACGCTCATCGGCGCGAAGGTGTCGCCGTGGTAGCCGCCGAGGATGGTGAACATCTTGCGGCGCGGGCGCCCGGCGTTGACGTGGAACTGCCACGCCATCTTCAGCGCGACCTCGACCGAGACCGAGCCGGAGTCGGCGAAGAACACGTGCTGGAGCGGCGACTCGGCGGCGCCCTCGGGCCGGGGGGCCAGGTCGATGAGCCGCCGGCCCAGCTCGACCGCCGGCTCGTGGGTCAGCCCGCCGAACATCACGTGGCTCATCCGGGAGAGCTGTCGGTGAGCCGCGGCGTCGAGCTGCGGCACGGCATACCCGTGGACCGCGCACCACCACGAGGACATGGCGTCCACGACCTCGCGGCGCTCCCCGGAGGGCAGGCGCAGCCGCAGCCGCACGCCGCTGGCCGACTCGACCAGGTGGGGGGTCGAGGGCGTCAGCGCCGAGGAGTACGGGTGCCACAGGTGGTCGCGGTCGAACGCGAGCAGGTCGTCGAGGTCGCTCATCGCCACCGATTGTCCTGTATGCCGTGCGGCTGGCTTCCCGGGCACCGGCACCCGAGACTGGGGTTGTCGATTCCGGCGCGGCCCGTTCGTCGAGGTCATGTCCGAGCACACCGACTGGCGGAGGAGAACCGCGATGGCTCAGTACCTGGTCCTGATCTACGAGAACGAGTCCGGCTACGACAACCCCGACCCCAGCGTCTGGCAGCAGGCGATGGAGGCACACAACCGCTTCGCCGAGCAGGTGGTCGAGCTCGGCGGGCAGATCCTGGGCGGCAACGCGCTGCAGCCGACCGCCACCGCCACCTCGATCCGCGGCGACGTGGTCACCGACGGCCCGTTCACGGAGACCAAGGAGGCGCTCGGCGGCTTCTACCTCATCGAGGCCAAGGACCTCGACCACGCCCTGCAGATCAGCAGGCTGTGCCCGGCGCCGTTCGGCGGGGTCGAGGTGCGCCCGGTCATGGAGTTCCCGGAGCAGGGCTGATCGCTTGGCAGCGCAGCGTGAGCTGGTCCGCGAGGCGCTCGCGGAGGCGCACCGGCGCGAGTGGGCCCACGTGCTCACCGCGACGGTGCGCCTCACCCGCGACCTCGACCTGGCCGAGGAGTGTTCCCAGGAGGCGTTCCTCACCGCCGTCGAGGCCTGGGAGCGCGACGGGGTGCCGCGCAACCCGGGCGCCTGGCTGACCACCACGGCCAAGCGCAAGGCGCTCGACGCGCTGCGCCGGGCCTCGACGCTGCGCACGAAGCTGCCCCTGCTGGTCGAGCCCGAGATGACCGACGACGGGCCGGGCGACCGGCCGGACGGCGGCGTCATCGCCGACGACCGGCTCCGGCTGGTGTTCACGTGCTGCCACCCGGCGCTGGCCCGGGAGGCGCAGGTCGCCCTCACCCTGCGGCTGGTCTGCGGGCTGACCACCCCGGAGATCGCCCACGCCTTCCTGGTCAGCGAGCCGACGATGGCGGCGCGGGTCACCCGGGCGAAGAAGAAGATCACCGCCGCCCGCATCCCCTACCGGGTGCCGGAGACCCACGAGCTGCCCGAGCGGCTCGACGCGGTGCTGACCGTGGTGCACCTGGTCTTCACCACCGGGCACACCGCCCCCTCCGGCGACACTCTCGTGCGGCCCGACCTCGTCGCCCGCGCCCTCGACCTGGCCCGGGTGCTGCTGGAGCTCATGCCCGACGAGCGGGAGGTCCGCGGACTGCTCGCGCTGCTGCTGCTCACCGATGCCCGCCGGGCCACCCGTGTCGACGGGTCCGGCGAGCTGGTCCTGCTGGAGGACCAGGACCGCAGCCGCTGGGACCGCCAGCAGGTGGCCGACGGGCGGGTCCTCGTCGTGGACGCCCTGCGCGGCGGCCGGCCGGGCCGGTTCGCCCTCCAGGCGGCGATCGCCGCGGTGCACGCCGAGGCGCCGAGCTGGGCCGACACCGACTGGCGGCAGGTGGTCGGCCTCTACGACCTGCTGCTGCAGGCCTGGCCCTCCCCGGTCGTCGCCCTCAACCGGGCCGCGGCGGTGGCGATGCGCGACGGGCCGGCCGCGGGCCTGGTCGCCCTCGACGCCCTCGACGCCGGTGCGTTGGCCGGCTACCGCTACCTGCCGGCCACCCGGGCCGACCTGCTGCGCCGGCTGGGCCGGGCAGGGGAGGCGACCACGGCATACCGGCAGGCCCTGGACCTGACCGACAACGCGGCCGAGCGGGCGTTCCTGCAGCGGCGGCTCGCCGAGGTCGGCGGCTGGCCGGCAACCGGGTGAAGACGTCACCACACCCGGGTGTGGTGACGTCTTCACCCGGGACTCGTCCACCTGAGGGAACCGCCCCGGTGACAGCGTGGCGATGCTGGCGCCATGGTCGTGCGACGACGGCACGCGGTGGCGTTCGGCGGGGCGGTCGGCCTGGTCGCGGTGTGCGCGCTCGGGGGCTACCTCGGTGGCTGGGCGTGGACCGGCTTCCGGGGCAACACCCTCTGGGACTGGCTGCACCTGCTGGTGCTGCCGGTCGTGCTGGCCCTGCTGCCCCTGTGGCTGCGGACCCACACCCGCCTGGAGCTGGTGTGGGTCCTGGCCCTCGGCCTGGCCGGGCTGGTGTTCGTCGTGCTCGTGCTCGGCGGCTACGTCCTCGGCTGGGCGTGGACCGGCTTCCGGGGCAACACCCTGTGGGACTGGCTCGAGCTGCTCGTCGTGCCGTTCGTGCTGCCCGTGGTGCTGCTGCAGCTCAGCCGCGAGGAGGAGCGGCTCACCGACCCCAGGTCGACGTCTCGCTGACCCCGTGCTCGACGCAGGTGGCGCTCCAGCCGCCCGGCGTGACCTGCACCTTCATCCGTCGCCGGCACGCCACGCAGTAGCGCGGCGGCTCCAGCTCCAGCGCCCGGGCGCACGCGTCGTGGTCGCCCTCGGCCGCTGCCTCACCGCAGCGGCCGCACCAGACGGGGGCACCCGTCATACCGGTCGTCGTCATGGGCGTCAGAGGGTCGCGTTGAGCGCCTTGATCGGCATCTTGAGGTCGTCCAGCAGGGCCAGGTCGTCCTTGGGGTCGCGGCCCAGGGTGGTCAGGTAGTTGCCGACGATGACCGCGTTGATGCCGCCGAGCAGGCCGTTCTTGGTGCCCAGGTCGCCCAGGGTCAGCTCGCGGCCACCGGCGTAGCGCAGGATCGTGCGCGGCAGGGCCAGGCGGAACGCCGCGATGGTGCGCAGCGCGTCGTTGGCCTCCATGACCGGCAGGTCGCCGAACGGCGTGCCGGGGCGCGGGTTGAGGAAGTTCAGCGGCACCTCGTGCGGCTCGAGCTCCCCGAGCTGGGCCGCGAGCTCGGCCCGCTGCTCGACGGTCTCGCCCATGCCGACCAGGCCACCGCAGCACAGCTCCATGCCGGAGTCCTTGATCATCTGGCAGGTCTCCCAGCGCTCCTCCCACGTGTGGGTGGTGACGACCTGGGGGAAGTAGGACCTGCCGGCCTCGAGGTTGTGGTTGTAGCGGTGCACGCCCATGTCGCGCAGGTCGTCGACCTGCTCCTGGGTGAGCATGCCCAGGCTGGCGGCGACCTGGATGTCGACCTCGGCGTGGATCGCCTTGACGCCCTCACGCATCTGGCTCATGAGGCGCTCGTCCGGCCCGCGCACCGCGGCGACGATGCAGAACTCGGACGCGCCGGTCTCGCGGGTCTGCCTGGCGGCCTTGACCAGCTCGGGGATGTTGAGCCACACCGAGCGCACCGGGGACGTGAACTGCCCGGACTGGCTGCAGAAGTGGCAGTCCTCGGGGCAGCCGCCGGTCTTGAGCGAGACGATGCCCTCGACCTCGACGTCGGGGCCGTTGTACTTCATCCGGACCTCGTGGGCGAGCGCCAGCAGTTCCTCGAGCTGCTCGTCCGGGGTGTTCAGCACGGCCAGGACCTGCTCGTAGCGCAGCGCCTCGCCCCGCTCGAGCACCTGCTCGCGCGCGACGGCCAGAATGTCAGTCTCAACGGCAGTCATGGTCACCGATTGTGGACCACCCCCGCGGTAAGCCGTGCCGCAGGTCCGCTGGATGGCCTCCCGAGGGCGGGTGGTCGGGAGGAGAGGCGCTGGTGACGGAGGTCGACTTCACCCGCGGGGCACCGGTGCCGACGGACCTCGACGTGGCCTGGGTGCACGGGTCGCGGCGCGGTCACACGGACCCGCCGATCCAGGTGCACCGGGCCGACCCGCACACGGTGGTGCTGCGCCAGAGCAAGGACGTGCACTACGAGGGGCCGTTCCTGTTCCTGCTGTTCGGCAACGAGCGTGCCGTGCTGTTCGACACCGGGGCGACGGCCGACCCGGCGCGGTTCCCGCTGGCCGACACCGTCGAGGAGCTCGTGGTCGAGTGGCTGCGCGAGCACCCGCGCGAGTCCTACGAGCTGGTGGTCGCGCACACGCACGCGCATGGCGACCACGTCGCCGGCGACGTCCAGTTCGCCGGGCGGCCTGACGTCACCGTGGTCGGGACCGGCCTGGCCGCCGTGCAGGACTTCTTCGGGTTCACCGACTGGCCGGCGCAGGTCGTGACGCTGGACCTCGGGGGCCGGGTGCTGGAGATGACCGGCATCCCCGGCCACCACCCGGCCTCCGTGGCGGTCCACGACCCGTGGACCGGGTGGCTGCTCACCGGGGACACGGTCTACCCCGGCCGGCTCTACGTGGAGGACGTGCCGGCGTTCCTCGACAGCCTGGACCGGTTGGTGGCGCTTGCGAGGTCCCGCCGGGTGACCGCCGTGCTGGGCTGCCACGTCGAGATGACCACGACACCGGGGCGGGACTACCCGCTCGGGGCGACCTGGCAGCCGGACGAGGCGCCGCTGCCCATGACGGTGGCCCAGCTCGTGGCGGTGCGGGACGCGGCCAGGTCGGTCGCGGACCGGCCCGGGGCGCACGCCTTCGACGACGTCGTCATCTGGCACGGGCCGTGCCGGGGCGCCGCGCTGCGGCACCGGGCCCGGCTCGCGGCATACCGGCTGCGCACCTGGCGGGCGACCGGCTGACTTTGCGCAGGTTGAAGTCGCCGGACCGCCCGTCACGGGGTCTGGCAGCGACCCTTTCCTGCGCAACGGCCGTGCGGATCACTCCGGCTCGGCGGTGGCCCCCGCGTAGAAGTCCTCGTCGTCCGGCAGGCTCTGGCTCTGCTCGATCACGTCCGCCTCGTTGGCCTCGACCGTCGGCAGGGCGGTCAGCGGGCGGTCGGTGTCCGCCTCGGCCTCCTCGTCCTCGGACTCCGGGGTCCAGGGCTCCTGCTGCTCGGCGGCGTCGGGCTCGGGGACCTGCTGCTCGACGTTGTCCTCGGGAGAGGGGCTCACGGTGACTCCTTCCGCGGGGTCGGTGTCCGACCCATCGTGCGCCTCCCGGCTTGCGGGCGCCACCCGCCCAACGTCCCGCCGGGGGTCAGGCGAAGGCCAGGGCGACCAGGGCGACCGGCACCGCGATGACGGCCGCGGCGAAGGCGTACATCAACGCCGACAGCCACCGGGCGGGCCGCTCCGCGGCGGCCAGCAGCTCCATCCGGGGCAGCGCCGTCCCTCCGCCCGCGGCCATCGCGGCCTCGGGGTGGCGGCCCTGCGCGAGCGTGACGAGGGCGCGCGCCACCGGGGTGACGCCGGCGACGCGCACGGCCGCCCGGTCGGCGAGCACCTCCACGAGCAGCCGCACCTCGGCCAGCGCGGCCTCGGAGCGCAACCACGGCGGGACCGCCCGGTGCAGCACCGTGAAGAACTCCAGCACCAGGTCGTGCCGGGCGCGCAGGTGGGCCCGCTCGTGGGCGAGCACGGCCGCCAGCTGGTCCGGCGGCAGAGACTCCAGCGCTCCCCGCGTGAGCACGACCCGGCGCCGCAGGCCGGGCAGGCAGTATGCCGTCGGCGTCGGGTGCGCCAGCACCCTCACCGTGCCGTCGCGGTGAGTGACCTGGGGGGCGTCGACGTCGTCGGGCAGCCCGAGCAGGTCGACCAGCTCGCGGTGCTCGCGCCGCACGGCCCGCAGCCGGGTGCCGACGCGGTGCCCGGACCACAGCAGCCGCAGCAGCATCCCGGCGGAGAGCGCCAGGGCGAGCCCGCCGACGACGGCGCGGCCGGAGCCATGACCGGCGGTGGCGGGAATGACGGCGGGGCCGGCGGCGAGCGCGGCCAGGACAGCGGCGAGGGACACGCACTGCCAGACGACCAGCGCGGGGCGGGGCGAGCGGCGGAAGCCGGTGCGCCGGGACATGACCCGGGGCGCCGCGCCGGCGAGCACGAGGGCGACCAGCACCAGGGCCGCGACGACCAGCACGGTCAGGCGGGCGGTGCGTCGCGGCGGGCCTCGAGCGCGGCGAGGGCGGCTCGCAGGTCGGCGATCTCGTCGGCGGAGGCCTCGTCGAGGAAGTGCACCATCGCGGCGCGGCGGTCGTCGGCGGCCAGGCCACCCAGTGCGTCACGCAGGGTGCGGGCGGTCAGCTGCTCGCGGGAGCCCACCGGGGCGTAGCGCCACGCGCGGCCGTCGCGCTCGCGCTCGACCACGCCCTTGCGGGTGAGCCGGTCCAGCACGGTCATCAGGGTCGTGTAGGCCAGGTCGCGTTCGGCGCCGACCACGTCGTGGACCTCGCGCACCGTCGCGGGCCCGTCGCCGTTCCCGGTCCGGGTCCACAGGTGCTCCATGACGGCCCGCTCGAGCTCGCCGAGCCGCGGGGTGGGGTCAGTGGCCATGCTCAGGAACCTACCTCCGCCCGATGGGTGGTCCCGCCGAGGTCGACCACCCGGTCGAAGCCGTCCAGGCTGTCCAGGCGGTGGCTGACCATGACCACGGTCCGCCCGCGGGAGGCGTCGAGCAGGTCTGAGACCACGGCCTCGGCGGTCGGGTGGTCCAGGTGGGCGACCGGCTCGTCCAGCAGCAGCACAGGCCGGCCGGAGAGCAGGGCCCGCGCGATGCCGAGGCGGGCGCGCTCGCCGCCGGAGACGCCACGCCCGCCGGCGCCGAGCACGGTGTCGAGGCCTTCCGGCAGGCCGGCGAGCCAGTGCCCCAGCCCGGCGTCGAGCAGGGCCACGCCGATCTCGTCGTCACCGCAGCCGGGGCGGGCCAGGCGCAGGTTCTCCCGCAGGCTGCTGGCGAAGACGTGCGGGGTGTCGTCGACCACGGCGAACAGGGCGCGGGTCTGCTCCAGGTCCAGGCCGCGCACGTCGTCCCCGTCCAGCTCGTAGCGGCCGGACCGGGGGTCGAGCGCCCGGGCGAGCACCGCCAGCAGCGTGGACTTGCCGGACCCGTTGGGGCCGACGACGGCGACGTGCTCCCCGGGCTCGAGGTCGAGGTCGAGGGGGCCGAGCTGCGGGCGGTCCCCGGCCCAGGCCGCGGTCAGCCGCCGCAGCCGCAGGCCCGGCACCGCGCCGTCGGCGGTGGGCACCGGCCAGTCGCCGCTGTCCCGCACCGCCGGCTCCTGTTCGAGCAGGGCCTGGAGCCGCTCGGCGGCGGCCAGGGACCGGGCGCGGGCGCTCATTGCGTCGGGCAGCACCGCGAGGGCGTCGCCGACCGCGAGCGGGGTCACCACCAACAGCGCCGCGACCGGCCCGGCCAGGTCCGCGCGGGCGGCGAGCACGGCAGAGGCGACGGTCGCGCCGGCGGTGAGCAGCAGCAGGCTCCCGACACCGACCGAGCGCACCCGGCCCTGCCGGGTGGTGGCCCGGACCAGGTCCTCGTGGGCCGCGGCCAGCCACCGGTTCGCCTGCTCGGTGCCGCCCACCGCCTGCAGCTCCAGGGCGTTGCCGGAGACGAGGGCGGAGACCCGGGCGACCTCGGCGCGGGCCCGCAGCGACACGGCATACGTGCGGCGCTCGGCGCGCCACAGGCCGGCGGCGAGCAGCCCCGCCAGCCCCACCTGGGTGGCCACGACGGCCCCGGCGTCCGGCAGCACGAGCACGGTGAGGGCCGCGGCGACGCTCGCGGCGAGCAGGGCCGAGAGCACCGGCACGGTGACCCGGACCTGGGCGTCGACCTCGTCGTCGAGGTCGCGCACGGCCCCGGTCAGCACCTCGGAGCGGCCGCGCCGGCCGAGCCGGGCCGGGGTCAGCGGGACCAGGCGGCGGTAGGTGCGGGTCCGGCGTTCGGCGAGGTCGCCGAGGGCGGCGTCGTGCGAGCGCAGCCGCTCCAGGTAGCGGAAGGCGGGGCGGGCGATGCCGAAGGCGCGGACCGCGACGATCGCCGTGAGCAGGGTGAGGATGACCGGGCGGGCGCTGGCCGAGACGATGAGCCACCCCGAGGTGGCGGTCAGGGCGATGCCGGACGCGGTCGCGGCCGCGCCGATGAGCCCGGCGGGCAGGATCGGGGGCGTGGACCGGGTCATCGCGTCACGGTCCACGGGGCCGGCGACAGCGCGACGTGGGCGTCGGCGTGCTCGAGCAGCTCGGGCCGGTGGGTCACGGCCACCACGACGCGCTCCTCGGCCAGGTCGCGGATCGCCTGGTGCGCGGTGGCCGCGGCGTCCGGGTCCAGGTGGGCGGTGGGCTCGTCGAGCAGCACCAGCGGGGCGCTGCTCAGGAGCACCCGGGCCAGGCCGAGCCGGGCGCGCTGCCCCGCGGACAGGCCGAACCCGTCGTCGCCGATGCGGGCGCCGAGGCCGTCGGGCAGGCCGGCGACGAGGCCGTCGAGGCCGACCTCGCGCAGCGCCTCCCACAGCTGCTGGTCGCCGGTGCCGTAGCGGGCGCCGAGCAGCAGGTTGTCCCGGATCGTGCCGGCAGACAGGAACGGCTGCTGGGTGAGCAGGTGCGCCCGGGGCACCTCGACGTGGCCGGCGGTGGGGGTCCGCAGCCCGGCCAGCAGCTCCAGCAGGGTCGACTTGCCGCAGCCGGACGGCCCCGTCACCACGGTCAGCCCGGGCCGGGCGTCGAGGTCCACCGCGGTGAGGGTGTCGGTGCTCGCGCCGGGGTGGCGGTAGGCCAGGCCAGTGGCCCGGGCCTGCGGCGCGGCGCCCTGGGCCGGGGCCCGGGACGTCCGCTCGAGCTCGGTGAAAGCCTCCTCCAGGGCGGCAGCGCCGTCGGCGGCGGAGTGGAACTCGGCCCCGACGCGGCGGATCGGCCAGTACGCCTCGGGCGCCAGCAGGATCGCGGTCAGCGCCGGCCCGAGCGGCATGTCGCCACCCGCCAGGCGCAGGCCCACGGTCACCGCGACCAGCGCCACGGAGATGGTCGCCAGCAGCTCCAGTGCGGCGGAGCTGAGGAAGGCCAGCCGCAGGGTCTGCATCGTGGCCCGGCGGTGCCGCTGGCTGACCGCCTCGATCGAGTCGGCCTGGGTGCGGCCCCGGCCGTAGGCGACGAGGGTCGGCAGGCCGCGGACCACGTCGAGGAAGTGACCGGACAGGGTGGCGAGGGCCCGCCACCGGGCGGCGGTCGCATCGGCCGTGGTGCGTCCGATCAGCGCCGCGAACAGCGGCAGCAGGGGGACGGTCAGCAGCACCACGAGCGCGCTGGGCCAGTCGACGAAGGCCAGGGTGAGGATGGCCATGGCCGGCACGACAGCGGCGTGGATCAGGGAGGGCAGGAAGCGCGCCACATAGGGCTCGACCGAGGTGGCGCCGTCGGTGGCCAGGGTCAGGGCCCGGGAGCTCTCGGGCCGGTCCTCGGCCGGACGGCCGAGCCAGGTGGCCAGCAGGCGCTCGCGCAGCGCCGTCGAGACCCGCGAGCCGGCACGGGTGGCGGTGGCCTCCATCCCGGCGGCGAGCAGGCCGCGCACCGTGAACAGCGCCGCGACCGCGAGGGCCGGCCCGGTCAGCGACCGCCCGTCGACCACCGCGACCACGAGCGCGGACACCGCGAACGCCGTCGCCACAGTCGCCGCACCCTGGACCACGCCGAGGCTGCCGAGCGCCGCCACGGCACGGCGGGCGCTCGGCAGCAGGCGCAGCAGACGCGGATCGAACGGGCGCATCAGCGACTCGGTGCGGGCGCGGTCGGCGGGACCGGGCTGTTGCCCGGGGCCTGCGGGGCGGACGGCGCCGGGGCCGCGCCGCTGGCCGCGGGGATGTGCCGGGTGCCGATCCGCCGGCGGAAGACCCAGTAGGTCCACGCCTGGTAGGCCAGCACCAGCGGGGTGAACACCGCCGCGACGATCGTCATGATCTTCAACGTGTATGCCGTGCTGGACGCGTTGGTCACGGTCAGCGAGAACGCGGGGTTGGTCGAGCTCGGCATGACGTCGGGGTAGAGCGCGAGGAACAGCGAGGCCACTGCCGCGCCGATCGCGACGAACGTGCCGACGAACGCCCAGCCCTCTCGGTCGCGCCAGGAGGCGAACAGGCCCGCCAGCAGCGCCACCGCGGCGGCACCGGCGGCGACCCAGGAGGCGGCCGATCCGGTCTGCGCGTTGAGGGTCACCAGCAGCGCGACCGCCAGCGCGGCGGCCACCAGGCCCACCCGTAGCGACAGCTCCCGGGCCTGGCGCCGGATGTCCCCCTCGGTCTTGAGCGCCACGAAGATCGCGCCGTGGGTGAGGAACAGGGCCACCGTGGTCAGCCCGCCGAGCAGCCCGACCGGGTTGAGCAGGGTGAAGAGGTTGCCGGTGTACTCCTTGGCCGCGTTGATCGGCACGCCCCGCACGATGTTGGTCAGCGCCACGCCCCACAGCAGGGCCGGGACGACTGAGCCGACGACGATGGCCGCGTCCCACCGGCGGCGCCACACGGGGTCGTCGACCTTGCCGCGGTAGTCGAAGCCGAGCGCCCGGACGATCAGCGCGACGAGGATGAGCAGCAGCGGCAGGTAGAACCCGCTGAACAGCGTGGCGTACCAGTGCGGGAACGCCGCGAACGTCGCCCCGCCGGCAGTCAGCAGCCACACCTCGTTGCCGTCCCAGACCGGGCCGATCGTGTTGAGCAGCACGCGCTTGCGGGTCTCGCCGTCCTCGCCGCGGCCCAGCACCGGCATGAGCATGCCGACGCCGAAGTCGAAGCCCTCGAGGACGAAGTAGCCGGTCCACAGCACCCCGATGAGGATGAACCAGACGGTGGTGAGCTCCATGGTCTCTTCCTGCTCTCTCGTGCGGTCGCTCAGTAGGCGAAGACGAGGGGGGCGTCCTCGTCCCGCTCGGACGGTGGCACCGGCGCCTCGACCGGCTCGGCACCCCTGGCGATGTAGCGCAGCAGCAGCTTCAGCTCGACCACCGCGAGGCCGCCGTAGAGCAGGGTGAACGCGATCAGCGAGGTCCAGACCTCACCGGCCGACACGCTGGGGGACACGCCGTGGGCGGTGGTCATGACGCCGAACACGATCCACGGCTGGCGGCCCATCTCGGTGAAGATCCAGCCGAAGCTGTTGGCGAACAACGGCATCAGCGGCACGGCATACACGGCCCACCGCCAGCGGCGGTCGACCGGCAGGCGCCCGCGGCGGGTGGACCACAGCACGGCCAGCGCGATGAGGGTGGCCAGGATGCCCAGGCCGATCATCAGCCGGAACGACCAGTAGGTCACCGGGATCACCGGGGTGTAGCCGCTCTGGCTGAACGTCAGCGCGCTGCTGTTGGCCCCGTAGGTCTGCTGGTAGCTCGAGCGCAGCTCGTTGATGCCCTGGACCCGGCCGTCGAAGTGGCCGGTGGCCAGGAAGCTGAGCAGCCCGGGCACGGTGACGGCGAACTTCTCCTGGGTGCCGTCGAGCGAGCCGACGGTGAACAGCGAGAACGGCGCGTTGTGCGAGGAGGTGGTGTAGAGCGCCTCGGCTGCGGCCATCTTCATCGGCTGGACCTCGGTCATGACCTTGCCCTGCAGGTCTCCGGAGACCATGATGCCGATCGCCGCGACGAGGGTGACCCAGGCGCCGGCGCGGGTGGCCGTACGGTACATCGGGCGCTCGCCGCCGGGGGTGCGCCGGCGCAGCACGTGCCACAGCCCGACGGCCATGACGAACGCGCCGCCGACCATGTACGACGCGATGATGGTGTGCGGGAAGGTCACCAGCTGCACCTTGTTGGTGAGCACCGCCATGAAGTCGGTCAGCTCGGCGCGGTGGGTGGCCGGGTTGAGCCGGTAGCCCACCGGGTGCTGCATCCACGAGTTGGCGGCGAGGATGAAGTAGGCGGACAGCAGCGTGCCGATGTGCACCAGCCCGATGCTCGCGGCGTGCAGCTTGCGGGGGAGCTTGTCCCAGCCGAAGATCCACAGCCCCAGGAAGGTCGACTCGAGGAAGAACGCCAGCAGCGCCTCCATCGCCAGCGGGGCACCGAAGATGTCGCCGACGAAGCGCGAGTAGTCGCTCCAGTTCATCCCGAACTGGAACTCCTGGACGATGCCGGTGACCACGCCCATCGCGAAGTTGATCGTGAAGAGCTTGCCGAAGAACTTCGTCAGCCGCAGGTACTCGTCCTTGCCGGTGCGCAGCCACGCGACCTGCATGCCGAAGACGACGGCGGACAGGCCGATCGTCACCGGCACGAAGAAGAAGTGGTAGACGGTCGTGATGGCGAACTGCCATCTGGCGATGTCGACGGTTCCCAAGACTGCTCCCGCGATCGGTGGAGTACTACCGGGCGTAGTAGATACTACGACGCGTAGTAGATCCCCGTCGCAGCCTCCACGACAACCGTGTCCGACATCACTGGCGGCGTCGCTGGACCAAGGTCCTCAGGGGGCCGGGACCACCGTCACCGGTTCGCAGGCCCTCCCGCGCACCGTGAGGTTCGAGGGTGTGTGGGGGGTATGCCGGGCGCCCGGCTCGCGTCGTCGTCGCGCCGTCGGACCGTGGCTGGCGGTGGGGTTGCCGTTCGCGGTGGTAGCCGCGCTCAACCTGGCGGGGGTGACCTTCAGCCCGGCCTGGCGCCACGGCTACGACCTGGCCATCTACCGCGAGTCGGTCCACGCCTGGTGGGCGACGGGGTCACCGTACGGCTGGGCCACGCAGCGGGGGCTCGGCTTCACCTACCCGCCCGTGGCGCTGCTCGCCTTCGTGCCGTGGGCGCTGCTGAACCAGTCCGCGGCGTGGGTGCTCTGCGTGCTGCTCATCGCAGTGGCCGGGACGGCCTTCTGCCGGTGGTGGTCCCGGCTCGTCGCGCCGGGTGCCTCCCTCGCGACGCTGTCCCTGGGGGCGGCCGTCCTCGCGGTGACCGACCCGGTCAACGACGCGATGGCCCTCGGCCAGGTGAGCCCGTTCATCGGGGCGGCTGCCGTCGCCGCGGTCGCCGCGGTCCCGTCCCGCGCCGGTGCGTGGGCAGGGGTCGGCGCGGCGGTGAAGATCACCCCGCTGGCCGACCTCGCCGCCTTCTGGTTCCGGCCGGACCGGTTGCGCCGCACGGCATACGCACTGGGGGCGGCCCTGGTGCTGACCCTGTTCGGGGTGCTGCTGGCCCCGGCCGCCTCCTGGGCCTACTGGACCTCGGCGCTGTGGGACACCCGACGGGTCGGCCGCACCGGCTCCGCGTCCAACACCTCGCTGCCGGGGCTGTTCGCCCACGCCGGTCTGGCCGACCGGCCTGCGCTGCTCGCGGGGGTGGGGCTGACGGCGCTGCTGGCCGTGGGGTGGTGGGCGCTCGCGCTGCGCCGGCACAGCCTCGACCGGCTCGACCTGGCGCTCGCCGCCGGCGTCCTCACGCTGCTGGCGACGCCGGTGTCCTGGTCGCACCACGGCCTCGCGGTCTGCCTGGGGTGGGCGACCCTGGCCCTGCGGGGCCGCCGGCTGCTCGCCCTCGCCGGGGCGGTGCTGTGGACGCTGCCCGTGTTCGAGCTGGCTGGCCGGCTCGACGGGCCCCTGCAGCTCGCGGTGCAGTCGGTGCGCCCGCTGAGTGCGGTGCTGCTGCTCTGGCTGCTGGCCGGTGCCCGGTCGCGGGTCGGGGACGACGCGGCCGCCCCCGACCCGCGAGCGTCCGTGGCTCAGGCGTCGGGGTAGCCCTTGGGGTTCTGCTGCTGCCAGCGCCACGTGTCGGCGCACATGTCGTCGATGCTGCGCTCGGCCCGCCAGCCGAGCTCGGCGTTGGCGCGCGAGGGGTCGGCGTAGGACACCGCGATGTCGCCGGCGCGGCGGGCGACCACCTCGTAGGGCAGCTCGCGGCCGACCGCGCGCTCGAAGGCGTGCAGCATCTCGAGCACGCTCGTGCCCGTGCCGGTGCCGAGGTTCCACGTGCTGACGGGCTCGTCGGTGCTGGCCAGCTTGTTCAGCGCGGCGACGTGGCCGGCGGCGAGGTCCTCGACGTGGATGTAGTCGCGCAGCCCGGTGCCGTCAGGGGTGTCGTAGTCGTCGCCGTAGACCTGCAGCTTCTCCCGGCGACCAACGGCGACCTGGGCGATGAACGGCACGAGGTTGTTGGGGATGCCCTGCGGGTCCTCGCCGATGGTGCCCGACTCGTGCGCACCGACGGGGTTGAAGTAGCGCAGCAGCGCGATCCGCCAGCCCTCCTCGGCCGCGGCGACGTCGCGCAGGATCTGCTCGATCATCACCTTGGTCCAGCCGTAGGGGTTGGTGGCCGAGGTCGGGCGGTCCTCGGTGGCGGCCTCCTGGTCGGTGCCGTAGACCGTGGCCGACGAGCTGAAGACCAGCTTGTCCACGCCGTGGCGCCTCATCGCGCGCACCAGGGAGAACGTGGAGCCGAGGTTGTTCTCGTAGTACTCCAGCGGCTTCTCCACGCTCTCGCCCACAGCCTTGAGCCCCGCGAAGTGGATCACCGCGTCGATCTGCTCGTGGGCGAAGAGGTGCTCGGTCTTGTCGTGGTCACGCAGGTCGAAGGCGTGCACCGGCAGGTGCCGTCCGGTGATGGCCTCGAGCCGGTTCACCACCGCCGGCTTGGAGTTGGCGAAGTTGTCGACGACGAGGACGTCGTGACCCGCGGCGATGAGCTGGACGACTGTGTGGGAGCCGATGTAGCCGGCTCCTCCGCTGACGAGTACGCGCATGCGGCCAAAGTATGCCGTGGGGCCCGGTGCCGGGGCGCCGTCCCCGTCCGTGGCTACCGCGGTCGCTCGTCGACGATCCGCCGCGCCTTGCCCACCGACCGCTCGATGCCGCCGGGGTCGAGGATGTGCACGCGGGCGCTGGTGCCGATCCGGCTCTTGATGTGGTGCTGCACCTCGCGGGCGACGGCCTCGCGGTCCAGGTCGCCGGCGTCGGGGGCGGCCTCGACGTTGACGGTCAGCTCGTCGAGCCGGCCGGGCCGGGTGAGCACGCACTGGAAGTACGGCGACAGCCCCGGGACCGA
>NZ_JBTCWL010000019.1:0-55490 GCF_054325275.1 Oryzihumus sp. | reverse complement strand
CCGTACGAGCGGCGAGGTGCCGGCGAGGTCCGGCACCAGGCCCAGGCTGGTCTCGCGCATGGCGAGCTGCACGTCGTCGGCGACCACCCGCAGGTCGCAGGCCAGGGCGAGCTGGAAGCCGGCGCCGATGGCGTGGCCCTGCACCGCGGCGATGGTCACCACCGGCACCTGCGACCAGATCGCGAACCCGCGCTGAAAGCCCTCGATCGCCTCGGCGAGCGGCTCCTCCCCCTGCGCGGCGAGGCCCAGGACGTTGACCTCGCCCGGGGCGCCCTGCGGGGTGAGCATCGCCCGGTCCAGGCCGGCGGAGAACGACGGGCCCTCGGCGCGCACGATGACGACGCGCACGGCAGGGTCGAGCGACTCCCCGACCGCGGCGAGCGCCGTCCACAGGCTCGGCGTCTGCGAGTTGCGGCGGTCCGGGTTGTCCAGGGTCAGCGTCAGCAGTGACCCGTCGCGCTCGGCGCGCAGGTGCGGGTGGGGCCGGGAGGTCTCGGTGCTCGTCACCCCCGCGACCCTAGGGGACTCAGGCCAGGGCGATGAGGTCGCGGTAGTCGGCGTTCCAGTGGTCCTCGACACCATCGGGCAGCAGCAGGACCCGCTCCGGCTCCAGCGCCTCGACCGCGCCCTCGTCGTGGCTGACCAGGACGACGGCGCCCTTGTAGGTCTTGAGCGCGCCGAGGATCTCCTCGCGGGAGGCCGGGTCGAGGTTGTTGGTGGGCTCGTCGAGCAGCAGCACGTTGGCCGAGGAGACGACGAGCATGGCCAGGGACAGCCGCGTCTTCTCGCCACCGGAGAGCACCCCGGCCGGCTTGTTGACGTCGTCGCCGCTGAACAGGAACGAGCCCAGCACCTTGCGGGTCTCGGTCTCGTTGAGGTCCGGCGCTGAGGACTTCATGTTCTCCAGCACGGTGCGGTCGGTGTCGAGGTTCTCGTGCTCCTGGGCGTAGTAGCCCAGCTTGAGCCCGTGACCCGGCTCGACGTCACCGGTGTCCGGGGCGTCGACGCCGGACAGGATGCGCAACAGGGTGGTCTTGCCGGCGCCGTTGAGGCCGAGCACCACGACCCGGGAGCCCCGGTCGATGGCCAGGTCGACGTCGGTGAAGATCTCCAGCGAGCCGTAGGAGCGGGACAGCCCGGAGGCGCGCAGCGGGGTCTTGCCGCACGGCGCGGGGTCGGGGAAGCGCAGCTTGGCCACCTTGTCGGCGACCCGCTCCCCCTCGATGCCGGACAGCAGGCGCTCGGCGCGCTTGGCCATGTTCTGGGCTGCCGTGGCCTTGGTGGCCTTGGCCCGCATCTTGTCGGCCTGGGCGAGCAGGGTGCTGGCCTTCTTCTCGGCGTTGAGCCGCTCCCGCTTGCGCCGGCGCTCGTCGGTCTCGCGCTGCTGCAGGTAGGCCTTCCAGCCGACGTTGTACAGGTCGAGCTCGGCCCGGTTGGCGTCGAGGTGGAACACCCGGTTGACCACGGTGTCGAGCATCTCCACGTCGTGGCTGATGATGATCAGCCCGCCCTTGTAGGCCCGCAGGTAGTCGCGCAGCCAGATGATCGAGTCGGCGTCGAGGTGGTTGGTCGGCTCGTCCAGCAGCAGGGTCTGCGCGCCGGAGAAGAGGATCCGCGACAGCTCCACCCGGCGGCGCTGGCCACCGGAGAGGGTGACCAGCTCCTGTCCGAGGATGCGCTCGTCCAGCCCCAGCGCGGAGGCGATGGCCGCGGCTTCGGACTCCGCGGCATACCCGCCGCGTGCGGCGAACTCCTCGTCGAGGCGCGCGTAGCGGGCCATCGCCTTGTCGCGCGTCTCGTCGTCGGCGCTGGCCATCGAGCCCTCGGCGGCGCGCAGGTCGCGGATGATCCGGTCCAGGCCACGGGCGGACAGGATCCGGTCGCGCGCCAGCACGTGCAGGTCGCCGGTGCGCGGGTCCTGCGGCAGGTAGCCGACCTCGCCGGAGGTGGTCACCGAGCCGGCGGCCGGGCTGCCCGCGCCGGCGAGCACCTTGGTCAGCGTGGTCTTGCCGGCGCCGTTGCGCCCGACGAGGCCCACCCGGTCCCCCGCCGCGATCCGGAACGTCGCGTCGGCCAGCAGCAGCCGTGAGCCCGCGCGCAGCTCGATCCCGGTGGCGGCGATCACGGCAGGCTCCTTGGGGTGGTGCGGGTGGGAGAATGAGGCGTCGGTATGCCGTGTGCCCGCCCCTGGCGGGCGGCAGTCGGTCCGGGCCGGCTGGCTAGTCTACGGTGCGACGACCCCTCGCCCCGACGACGCGACCTGCCGGAGGCACCGCATGAGCTTCAACGACGACGCCGGCCTGGACACCTCGCAGGTCGAGAGCGGCGGTGGTGGCGGGTTCCCCGGCGGCGGCCTGGTCGTCGGCGGCGGCGCGGGCGGCATCCTGCTGCTGATCCTGGCGCTGGTGTTCGGCCCGGGCGTGCTCGGTGGCCAGGGCCCCTCGACGGCGGGCGGTGCGGGCTCGGCGGGCTCCGGGGGGACCAGCCAGAGCGAGATCGCCCAGCGCTGCCGGACCGGCGCCGACGCGAACGCGAACGTCGAGTGCCGCGTGGTCGGCACGGTCAACAGCGTGCAGTCCTACTGGGCCACCGCCCTGCCCCGGTTCTTCGGCACCAACTACACGCGGGCGACCACCCGGCTCTACTCCGGCGCCGTGCCCTCGGCCTGCGGCACGGCCTCCAACCAGGTCGGCCCGTTCTACTGCCCGCGCGACGGCAAGGCCTACATCGACGCCAGCTTCTTCACCGAGCTCACCTCCCGCTTCGGCGCCGACAGCGGGGCGCTGGCGCAGGAGTACGTCGTGGCCCACGAGTACGGCCACCACGTCCAGGACCTGCTCGGGGTGCTCGACGCCGCGCAACAGGACCCGCAGGGCCCCGAGAGCGGGTCCGTGCGCATCGAGCTGATGGCCGACTGCTTCGCCGGGGCGTGGGCGCACGACGCCAGCACGACCACGGACGCCCAAGGCAACACCTACCTGAAGCCTTTGACGCAGAACGACATCCGCTCGGCGCTGTCGGCCGCATCAGCGGTCGGCGACGACCGGATCCAGCAGAAGGCCCAGGGCCGGGTCACGCCGGAGTCGTGGACCCACGGCTCGAGCGCGGAGCGGCAGAAGTGGTTCCTCACCGGGTACCGGTCGGGCGATCCACGCCAGTGCGACACCCTGCACGCAACCAGCCTCGGCTGAGCGGCACTCCCGGGCCGAGTGCCGGGTTCTCGTCGGTCTAAGGTCGCCACCATGGCCCTCCCGCAGTCCCGGCTCGTTGTCGGCTTCGACCTCGACCTGACCCTCGTGGACTCCCGGGAGCGGATCATGCGCTCCTACATCCACGCGCTGCGCGACGTCGGCGTGGAGGTCAGCCGCGAGGACCTCGAGCCGCACATGGGCATCCCGCTGACGCACACGGTCGCCGCGGTGGCACCGGCCGTGGACGCCGACGCGCTGGTCGCCCGCTACCGGCGCTACTACGACGACCCGGCCTCCCCGCCCACCGAGCCGATGCGTGGCGCGGCCGAGGCGCTGTCGGCCGTCCGGCAGCACGGGGGCCGCATCGTGGTGGTCTCGGCCAAGTACGTCCCGGCCGTGCACACCGCCCTCGAGGAGGCGGGGCTGGTCGACCTCGTCGACGCGGTCTACGGCGAGCTGTTCGCCGAGGACAAGTCCGCTGCCCTGCTCGAGCAGGAGGCCACCGTCTACGTCGGCGACCACCCGGGGGACATGGCCGCAGCGGCCGGCGCCGGCGCCCTCGCCGTCGGTGTGACCACCGGCTCCCATGACGCACAGGCCCTGAGCGCGGTCGGGGCCGCGGTGACCCTGGAGCACCTCGCTGCCTTCCCCGGCTGGCTGCGGGGACACCTGACCGGCCGCTGAGGTCCGCCGGAGGCCGGAGCCTCACGGAGGCGGGCAGCCCGCGGACGCGGCGCCCCGGCATACGGCGGTCACATGGCAAGACGGCGGTCTCGGCATGCGGTCTTCGGCGCTAGCGTCGCGGACATGCCCACCCCCGCGGAGCCCGCCCCACGACGGTGGCTCATGCTCGCGCTGGGGACCGCCGCGCAGACGGCCGCCTCGACCCTGCTGTTCGGGCTGCCGTTCCTCCTGCCGGCCCTGCGCGAGGAGGACCAGCTCACGCTCGCGCAGGCGGGTGCCCTGGTGGCCGCACCCTCCCTCGGCCTGGTCCTCACCCTCATCCTCTGGGGCGCGTTCGCGGACCGGTATGGCGAGCGGCTTGCGCTGTGGTCCGGCCTCGGGCTGACCGGGGTGCTCGCCCTCGCCGCCGCACCGGTGGACGCCCCGTGGGCCAGGGGTCTGCTGCTCGTGCTCGTCGGCGCCGCCGGGGCCTCGGTCAACGCCGCGAGCGGGCGGCTGGTCATGGGCTGGTTCGGCGCCGACCAGCGCGGGCTGGCCATGGGCATCCGGCAGATGGGCCAGCCGCTCGGGGTCGCGGTCGCGGCGGTGCTGCTCCCGCCGCTGGACCGCGCCGGCGGGATCACCCTCGCCATGGCGGGCCCGGCGGTCCTGTGCCTGGCCGTGGCCGTCCTGCTGCTGGTGCTGGCCGCCGACCCGCGCCGGGCCGACGCCTCCGGAGGTGACGGCACGCGCCCCCGCTCGCCGTACCGGCAGTCCTGGGCCCTGGCCCGGGTGCACCTCGCGAGCGCCCTGCTGGTCGTGCCGCAGTTCGCGACGGCGACGTTCTCGGCGGAATACCTCGTGGCCCAGCAGCACTGGGACGCGGCCGATGCCGGGCGGGTGCTGGCCGTGGTGGCCCTGGCCGGCGCGCTGGGCCGGCTCGCGGTCGGCCGCTGGTCGGACCTGGTCGGCAGCCGGCTGCGACCGATGCGTCAGGTGGCGCTGCTGTCCGCGCTGACGATGGCGTTGGTGGCCGCGGCAATCCAGGCCGGCTCGCCGCTGGTGCTGGCCGCCCTCGCTGCCGCATCGGTGGTGTCAGTCACCGACAACGGGCTGGGCTTCACGGCGACGGCCGAGCTGGCGGGCACCGCGTGGTCCGGACGCGCCCTGGGCACGCAGAACACCGCGCAGAACGTCGCCGCCTTCCTCACCGGGCCGCTGGTCGGGGCACTGGCCGGCGCCCGCGGCTACGGCACGGCGTTCGCGGCCTGCGTGGCCCTGCCGCTGCTTGGCGCCTGCGTCGTCCCGGTCCGCGCCGAACGCTGACCCTCCGCCGTGACCGCTGCCCCTCCGCCGTGATTGCCGCGGCACCGCCCGGGGTACGGTTCACAGGTTCGCCCGGCCTGTCGGCAACTCCGCCCCCAGGTCCAACCTGAAGGTCCGGTGCTTCCATGTTCTCGTCCTCGCCTGCCCAGGCTCCCTCCCCGCCCCCGCCCGAAGTGACCCTCGTGCCGTTGGCCGCGCACGCCAAGGCCCAGGGGGTCTCCACCGGCAGCCTGGCCCGCCGCGCCCGCCGGGGCCAGATCGAGGGCGCCACGCTCATCGCCTCCCGCTGGTACGTCCCGGACCCCGCCCCGACGGCCTCGGTCGCTGCAGCGGAGGTCCAGACCGACCCCGGCCTCAGCCTGCCCGAGCCCCCGGTCTGACCCACCCGGCCCCCGGGGTCGGCGGGCCCCGTCAGTAGGCCACCGTCAGCCGGCGCTGCGCCGGGTCGATGGTGATCTCCCCGCCGTACGGCAGCACCAGCTGGGGGTCGGTGTGGCCGAACTCGATCCCGGTCACGGTCGGCACGCCGGGGTGGTACTCCGCGAGCGCGCGCAGCACCGCCGCCTCCTGGTCGCGGGTGTAGGCCTCCCGCGCCGGCAGGTCCAGCGGCCGCTCGAACGACCAGGCCTTGGGTGCGGCCACCAGGACCCCTGCGAGCTCCTCGAGCATCCCCCGCTCCCCCATGCCCATGAGCACCCGGTAGACGTACTCCGCCGGCGGCATCTCCTCCGAGGTCTCCAGCAGCAGGACACACCCCCGGTATGCTGCGGGGTCCAGGATGTGCCGCCCCGAGCGCAGGTGCATGTCCAGGATCTCCAGGCAGCCACCCCAGGACGGGCCGACCACGCGCCGCTCCTCTCCGTGCCAGCGCCAGCCGGAGCCGGGGCGCATGGGCGGTTCCGGGGTGCTGTCGCCCTGCTCCGCCCAGTTGCCACTCTCGTCCCCGAAGTCCGGCGACGGTGCGATGTCGACGGGCTTGCGCTCGAACAACGCGGTGCGCAGGGAATCCAGCGTCACCGGGTGCATCGCGCCGGGGCGTCCGAGGTGCACCAGCGTCGAGCCGCCGTGGTAGCCGACGATGCCCAGGTTCCACAGGTAGATGAGCAGGTTGGTGTTGTCGCTGTAGCCGAAGAAGGGCTTGGGGTTGGCCCGGATGAGGTCGGCGTCGAGGTGGTTCAGCACGAGGAGCTGGTCGCTGCCGCCGATGCTGGCCATGACGGCCCGGATCTCGGGGTCGGCGAAGGCGGCGTGGATGTCCGCGGCCCGCTCCTGCGGCGTCGCCCCGAGCCGGCGCGTCGTGGGGTACTCCACCGGCTCGACCCCCAGCTGCTCGCGCAGCCGCCGCAAGCCGAGCTCGTGCACGTGCGGGAAGGCGGCCGGGCCGGCCCACGACGGGGAGAGGATGGCGACCTTCTCACCGGGGTGGACGTGGTGGGTGTGGGACAGCACCGGACGCAGGACCATGGCCCGGATCCTCGCACGCTCAGTGGCAGGTGGTCGTGCCGCTCCCGGCTGGTTGGGGCTGGTCCGGTCACCGAAGTAGCTGAAGTAGCCCGACGCCCCCGGCACCGAGCAGCTGCTGCCGGAGTACTCGTGGTTGCCCACCACCGGGTGCGTCCGGGCGAGGTACTGGCCCCAGCTCTTGTCGTAGACCTGGTTGTAGCCGCTCAGCGTCCCGCACCCAGCACTGACCTACGTCACACCGTCCGGATGGCGCGCCCGCGAGGGGCTGCCTCGCCCCCTTCGCCGTGAGGCGTTTCCCTGCGTCGGATGACGTGCACCGGCGACTCGCGTCCTAGGTCGGGTCGCGCCCGGACAGGGCCAGCACCCGGTCCTGGATGTCCGCGGAGGACGTGGCGACCGCGGCGGCGAAGTAGCCGCTCTCGGCCAGCGCACTGCCCTGCGGCTCGAGGAACGCCAGCACCGCCGAGACCGCCTCGGGGACCAGCCGCTCGTCCAGCCCCGCGCCGCGCGCGACGTCCCAGCAGTGCACGCTCAGGTCGACCAGCATCTGCGAGGCGTAGAGGGAGGCCGGCACCAGCCCGAAGGACAGGTGGACCGGCTCCTCGTCGGTGGGCAGTGCCTGCCACGCCGCCAGGGACGCGGTGACGGCGGACTCCCACGCCGCGACCGGGTCGGCGCCGAGGTTGTCGCCGTCATAGCGGTCACCGACCTCGGCGAGGGTCTGCCCGCCCAGCAGGTGCGGCACCCACAGGTGCTCGGCGGTCATGTGGTTGACGACGTCGCGCACGCTCCACTCCGCGCAGGGCGTGGGGTCGTTCCACCGGTTCCGGGGCACGGCGCGCACGGCGGCGGTGAAGCGGGCGGCGGCAACGGGCAGCAGCGAGCGGTTCGAGGCCATGCCCATGGCTACCACGCCGCACCGTCAGGCGCCGTCGGACACGAGCACCCGCACGGCCCGGCCACGGCGCAGCGCCTGCTCCAGGACGGCCAGCCGGGGGTCGGGCAGGTCGGGCAGCTCCCGGCGCGGCAGGCCGGCCAGCGGCGCCAGCCGGGGGTCGGCCAGGACGTCACGCACCAAGGCCCGGTCACCACCCACGACGAGGGCACGCGGGTCCCCGGGCAGCACCAGCCGCAGCGTGTGGTCGGCCACGGCGGTGGCCAGGGCGTCGGCCTGGTTGCCCCGGCGCCGGGCATAGCGCTGCTGCGACCACCCGCCGGCGGCGGTGCGGGACTGCACGTAGCGGGTGCCGGCCTTGTGCGCGACGAGGCGCTCCCCCTCGGCCAGCCCCACGGCATACCCGCCGCGGCGCACGAGGACGAGCCCGACCGCCCGCGGCGGCTCGGCCCATGCAGGCAGGGCCTCGACCTCGCCGTCCGGACACGGGCAGGCGGGCAGCCACGGCTCCAGCACTGCCTGCGCCCCGTCGGGGGCGGCCAGGGTCAGCGTCCCCTCACCCGCGGTCCAGGCCGGTGTGCCGTGCCGCTCGCCGAAACCCGCCACCCAACGAGCGATGCGCGCCGGATCGACCTCGATCCGGCGCGCATCGGCGGGCGCAGGGCTGCTCACACGTTGAAGCCGAGCGCCCGCAGCTGCTCGCGGCCGTCGTCGGTGATCTTGTCCGGGCCCCACGGCGGCATCCAGACCCAGTTGATCCGGTGCGAGGCGACCAGACCCTCGAGCGCCTGGGCAGTCTGGTCCTCGATGACGTCGGTGAGCGGGCACGCCGCGCTGGTCAGCGTCATGTCGATGACCGCATGGCTCTGGCCGTCGACCGTGATGCCGTAGATGAGGCCGAGGTCGACGACGTTGATGCCGAGCTCGGGGTCCACGACATCGCGCAGCGCCTCCTCGACGTCGGCGACGTTGGCCGGTGTGCTGGTGGTCGTGTCAGTCATGACAGCTCCTGTGATGGGCTCGTGGTGTGACCCGGCGCCTGGGACGCCGTAGCCGAGATGTCGATGCCTGCCTGTGCCAACGCATCGGTGAACGCGGTCCATCCCAGCAGCGCACACTTCACACGGGCAGGGTATTTCGCGACGCCGGCAAAGGCCACGCCGTCCCCGATGGCCTCCTCGTCACCGGGGTCGGTGCCCTTGCTGGTCAGCATGGAGCGCATCGCGACGAACGTCTGCAGCGCCTCGGTGACCGGCCGGCCGATGACCTCGTCGGTGAGCACGGAGGTGGAGGCGGTGGAGATGGAGCACCCGAGCGCGTCCCAGGACACGTCACGCACGACGGCGTCGCCCCCCTCGCCCTCGACGTCGACCCGCAGGGTCACCTCGTCGCCACAGGTGGGGTTGATGTGGTGCACCTGGGCGCCGAACGGCTCGCGCAGGCCGGCGTGGTGCGGGCGCTTGGAGTGCTCGAGGATGATCTCCTGGTAGAGGTCCATCAGCCCTCCAGCCCGAACACGGCCGGCACCCGGTCGAGCGCTGCGAGCAACGCCTCGACCTCCTCGAGGGTGTTGTATGCCGCGAAGCTCGCCCGCGCGGACGCGGTCACCCGGAACCGGCGGTGCAGCGGCCACGCGCAGTGGTGCCCGACCCGCACGGCCACGCCGGCGTCGTCGAGCACCTGCCCGACGTCGTGGGCGTGCACGCCGTCGACCTCGAAGGCGACGGCCCCGGAGCGGTCGGTGTCGTCGGCCGGGCCGAGGACCCGCACCCACGGACGCTGGGCCAGGCCGGCGAGCAGCGCCTCGGTGAGGACGTGTTCGTGCGCGGCGACCCGGTCCATACCGAGCTTGGTGAGGTAGTCACAGGCCGCGGCGAGCCCGACAGCCTGGGCGGCCATGGGCACTCCGGCCTCGAAGCGCTGCGGCGGCGCGGCGTAGGTCGAGCCCTCCATCCGGACCAGCTCGATCATCGAGCCGCCGGTGAGGAACGGCGGCATCGCCGCGAGCAGCTCGGAGCGGCCCCACAGCACGCCGATGCCCATCGGGCCGAGCATCTTGTGACCGCTGAACGCGACGAAGTCGACGCCGAGGTCGGTCACGTCCACCGCCAGGTGGGGCACCGACTGGCAGGCGTCGAGCACGGTGAGCGCCCCGACGGCCCGGGCCCGCGCGACCAGGGTCGCCACCGGGTTGACCGTGCCGAGCACGTTGGAGACGTGGGTGAACGCCAGCACCTTGGTGCGCTCGGTGACCACCGTCTCGAGGTCGGCCAGGTCGAGTCGCCCCTCGTCGGTGACACCGAGCCAGCGCAGCGTGGCACCGGTGCGGCGGGCCAGCTCCTGCCAGGGCACGAGGTTGGCGTGGTGCTCCATCTCGGTCACGACGATCTCGTCGCCGGGACCGAGGGCGAACCGCGCTGCGACGGCCGGGTCGGCACCGTCCATGGCGCCGGGGGCCGCGGCGTTGCTGAACGCGTAGGCCACCAGGTTGATCGCCTCGGTGGCGTTCTTGGTGAACACCACGTCCTGCGACCGGGCACCGATGAACGAGGCGACCGTCTCGCGGGCCGACTCGAAGGCGTCGGTGGCCTCCTCGGCGAGCTGGTGGGCGCCGCGGTGCACCGCGGAGTTGTGCTGCTCGTAGAACGAGCGCTCGGCGTCGAGCACGGCGGACGGCTTGTGCGACGTCGCCCCGGAGTCCAGGTAGACCAGCGCCCGCCCGTCACGCACCTGGCGCGACAGGATCGGGAAGTCGGCGCGGATCGCGGCCAGCTCCTCGCTGGTGAACCCCTCCGGGGTGACGTCGGTCATCGTGGTCAGCCTCAGGCCTTGACGCCCACGAAGCGGTCGTAGCCCTCGTCCTCGAGGCGGTCGGCCAGCTCGGGGCCACCCTCCTCGACGATCTTGCCGTCGACGAAGACATGCACGAAGTCGGGCTTGATGTAGCGCAGGATCCGCGTGTAGTGCGTGATCAGCAGGACGCCCACGTCGCCGGTGGAGCGGACGCGGTTGACGCCCTCGGAGACGATCTTCAGCGCGTCGACGTCGAGGCCGGAGTCGGTCTCGTCGAGGATCGCGAACCTGGGCTTGAGCAGCTCCATCTGCAGGATCTCGTGGCGCTTCTTCTCACCGCCGGAGAAGCCCTCGTTGACGTTGCGCTCGGCGAACGCCGGGTCCATGCGCAGGTCGGACATCGCGTTCTTGACGTCCTTGACCCAGTGGCGCAGCGCCGGGGCCTGGCCGTCGATGGCCGTCTTGGCGGTGCGCAGGAAGTTGGACACCGTGACGCCGGGGACCTCGACGGGGTACTGCATGGCGAGGAACAGGCCGGCGCGGGCGCGCTCGTCGACGCTCATGGCGAGGACGTCCTCACCGTCGAGGGTCACCGTGCCGCCGGTGATGGTGTATTTCGGGTGGCCGGCGATGGAGTAGGCCAGCGTCGACTTGCCCGAGCCGTTGGGACCCATGATCGCGTGCGTCTCGCCCGACTTCACGGTCAGCGTGACGCCGCGGAGGATCTCCTTGACGCCGTTCTCGGTGTCGACCGTGACCTGCAGGTCCTTGATCTCCAGGGTTGCCATGGGTTCTCAGTTCTCCTTCGTCACGGAGACGAACACGTCGCCGCCGTCGATCTTCACGGGGTAGACAGCAATGGGGGTGATGGCCGGCAGCCCGGTCGGCTTGCCGGTGCGCAGGTCGAACCGCGAGCCGTGCAGCCAGCACTCGATGCTGCAGTCCTCGACCTCGCCCTCGGACAGGGACACGTTGGCGTGGCTGCAGGTGTCGTCGATGGCGTGGATGTCACCCGCGCTGTCGCGGACGATGGCCACCAGGGTGCCGTCGACGTCGGCCGCGACGGCGCCCACCTCGGGCAGGTCGTCGACGGAGCAGACGCGCACGAACTCGCCGGTCGTCTCGGTCATCTCGGTCGTCTCGCTCACGCGGTGACCGCCTCGGCCTGCTCGCCCATCGACCCGGACAGCTCGGCGTCGATCGCGGCCATCAGGTGCTCCTGCACCTCGGGCACGCCGATGCGGTGCACGATGTCGGCGAAGAAGCCGCGCACGACCAGGCGCCGGGCCTGGTCCTCGGGAATGCCGCGGGCCTGCAGGTAGAACAGCTGCTCGTCGTCGAAGCGCCCGGTCGCCGAGGCGTGGCCGGCGCCGACGATCTCGCCGGTCTCGATCTCCAGGTTGGGCACCGAGTCGGCGCGGGCGCCGTCGGTGAGGACCAGGTTGCGGTTGAGCTCGTAGGTGTCGGTGCCCTCGGCCGCGGCGCGGATGAGGACGTCACCGATCCAGACGGTGTGGGCACCCTCGCCCTGCAGGGCGCCCTTGTACTGCACGTTGCTCTTGCAGTGCGGCGCCTCGTGGTCGACGAAGAGGCGGTGCTCCTGGTGCTGGTGGGCGTCGGCGAAGTAGACGCCAAGGCACTCGACCGAGCCGCCCGGCCCGGCGTAGCGCACGTTGGTGGACACCCGCACCACCTCGCCGCCCAGGGTGACGGCGATGTGCTTGAGGCTGGCGTCGCGGCCGACGAGGGCGTCGTTCTGGGCCACGTGGACGGCGTCGTCGTCCCACTCCTGCACCGTGACGAAGGTCAGCTCGGCGCCGTCGCCGACGCGGATCTCGACGTTGCCGAGGTGCTGGGCCGAGCCGGTGTGGCTGAGCACGACGGTGCCGCGGCTGTGCCGGCCCGCGTCGATGACGGTGTGGCCGTTGCCGCGCTTGCGGGCGTCGCCCTTGAGCCGGACGACGACCGGCTCGGCCAGCTCGGCCTCCTTCGGGATGCCCACGTAGAGCGCCGAGGCGGTGCCGGCCCAGCCGGAGGCCGCGGCACGGTCTGCGGGCACGAAGGCGGTGCCGACCCGCTCGTCGGTCAGCGGCAGGTCGAGCAGCTCGACGCCCTCGGGCGCCTGGGTCTCGACGAGCAGGGCGCCCTCGTCGCTGGGCTCGACCTGCATGAGGTCGGCCAGGCGGTCGACGGGGGTGAAGCGCCACTCCTCCTCGCGGCCGTTCGGCACCGCGAAGTCGGCCACCTCGAAGGAGGTCCGGCGCTCGGCGCGCGACTGGTCCGGGACGAAGGCCTCGGCCGCGTCGGTGTGGGGCTGGGGGGTCACGACCGTCATCAGCCGACGGCTCCTTCCATCTGCAGCTCGATCAGGCGGTTGAGCTCGAGGGCGTACTCCATGGGCAGCTCACGCGCGATGGGCTCGATGAACCCGCGCACGATCATCGCCATGGCCTCCTCCTCGGTCAGGCCGCGCGACATCAGGTAGAACAGCTGGTCGTCGCCGATCTTGGACACGGTCGCCTCGTGGCCCATCTGCACGTCGTCCTCGCGGACGTCGACGTACGGGTAGGTGTCGGAGCGGCTGATCGTGTCCACGAGCAGCGCGTCGCAGCGGACGGTGGACTTGCTGTGGTGCGCGCCGTCCATGACCTGGACCAGGCCGCGGTACGACGTGCGGCCGCCCCCTCGCGCCACGGACTTGGACACGATCGAGGAGCTGGTGTGCGGCGCGGCGTGGACCATCTTGGCGCCGGCGTCCTGGTGCTGGCCCTCGCCGGCGAAGGCGATGGACAGGGTCTCGCCCTTGGCGTGCTCGCCGAGCAGGAAGACGGCGGGGTACTTCATCGTCACCTTGGAGCCGATGTTGCCGTCGATCCACTCCATCGTGGCGCCCTCGGCGCAGGTCGCGCGCTTGGTGACGAGGTTGTAGACGTTGTTCGACCAGTTCTGGATGGTCGTGTAGCGCACGCGGGCGTTCTTCTTCACGACGATCTCGACGACGGCCGAGTGCAGCGAGTCCGACTTGTAGATCGGCGCGGTGCAGCCCTCGACGTAGTGCACGTAGGAGCCCTCGTCGGCGATGATCAGCGTCCGCTCGAACTGGCCCATGTTCTCGGTGTTGATCCGGAAGTAGGCCTGCAGCGGGATGTCCACGTGGACGCCCGGCGGGACGTAGATGAACGAGCCACCGGACCACACGGCGGTGTTGAGCGCGGCGAACTTGTTGTCACCGGCGGGGATCACCGAGGCGAAGTACTCGCGGAACAGGTCCTCGTGCTCGCGCAGGCCGGTGTCGGTGTCGACGAAGATGACGCCCTTCTCCTCCAGGTCCTCGCGGATCTGGTGGTAGACGACCTCGGACTCGTACTGCGCGGCGACGCCGGCGATGAGGCGCTGCTTCTCCGCCTCCGGGATGCCGAGCTTGTCGTAGGTGTTCTTGATGTCCTCGGGCAGCTCGTCCCAGGAGGTCGCCTGCTTCTCGGTCGACTTCACGAAGTACTTGATGTTCTGGAAGTCGATGCCGGTCAGGTCCGAGCCCCAGCTCGGCATGGGCTTCTTGTCGAACAGCCGCAGCGACTTCTCGCGCAGCTTGAGCATCCACTCGGGCTCGTTCTTGCGCCCGGAGATGTCGCGCACGACCTCCTCGTTGAGGCCGCGGCGCGCGCTCGCACCGGCGGTGTCGGAGTCGGCCCAGCCGTACTCGTAACGGCCGAGGTCCTTCAGACCGGGGTTGAGCTCTTCAATGTGGGTGCTCATCGAGAGGCCCTTTCATCAGAGGTGGGCGGGGTCGGCCCCGAGGGACCGGAGGTCGTGCTGGTCAGGGGGATGAACGTCGTGCACACGTGCTCGCCGTGGGCCAGGGTGGCCAGCCGCTGCACGTGCACCCCGAGCAGGCGCGAGAACGCGTCGGTCTCGGCGTCGCAGAAGGCGGGGAACTCGGCGGCGACGTGCTGGACGGGGCAGTGCCCCTGGCACAGCTGCACGCCGGCGAGGGGGCTGCCCAGGCCGACCGGCCGGGTCGAGGCAGCGTAGCCGTCGGCCGTCAGCGCCTCGGCGAGGGCCTCCGCCCGGGCGGTGCGGTCCTCGCCCGCAGCGGCGAGCTGGGCGGCATACCGCTGCTCGAGGTGGTCGATCCGCTCGCGCGCGAACGCGGTGACCGCGTCCTCCCCCACCCGGTCGGCGAGGAAGCGCAGGGCGGACGTGGCCACGTCGTCGTAGTCGTCCTGCAGGGTGTGGTGACCCGCCTCGGAGAGCACGTAGGAACGGGCGGGGCGTCCGCGGCCGCGGCCCTTGCCGGCGGCGGCCGGCTCGCGCTCGGCGACCATCCCCTGCTCGGCGAGGGCGTCGAGGTGGCGCCGCACCGCGGCGGGCGTCAGGCCGAGCTGCTCGGCTAACGCCGCGGCGGTCACCGGCCCGTGCTCGGAGACGGCCCGGCGGACGCGGTCGCGCGTGCGCGCCTCGAGGCGGTGGGACGGGGTGGTCCCACCTGCCTGGTCCGCTCGGGCGATAAACACAACACCATTGTGACGTAATTCGGGGCGGGACTACTAGTCAGGCTCACCTAACCGGGGGCCGGACAGGGGGTGAGCCGGGTCACCCGGGCGCGCGACCTACACTCGCCCACGTGACCGAAGCCGTGACCGTCCGCGACCTGGTCCGGCAGTTCGGACCCCGCCGCGCCGTCGACGGCATGTCGTGGCGCGCCGCGAGCGGGCAGGTCACCGCCGTGCTCGGCCCCAACGGGGCCGGCAAGACCACGACCATCGAGTGCGCCGAGGGCCTGCAGCGTCCCGACGGCGGCGAGGTCCGCGTCCTGGGCACCGACCCGTGGTCCTCCCCCGCCCACCACCGCTCCCGCGTCGGGGTGATGCTCCAGGACGGCGGCCTGCCGGGCGGCACGAAGCCGGTGCGGCTGCTGCGGCACCTGGCCTCCCTCTACGCCGACCCGGCCGACGTCGACGGCCTCGTCCAGCGGCTGGGCATCGACGGCTTCAGCGGCACCACGGTGCGCCGGCTCTCCGGCGGGCAGAAGCAGCGGGTCTCCCTCGCCGCCGCCCTGGTCGGCCGTCCCGAGGTGGTCTTCCTCGACGAGCCGACCGCCGGGCTGGACCCGCACGCCCGCCTCGACGTGTGGGACCTCGTGCGCGAGACCCGCGACACCGGCTGCGCCGTGGTGGTCACCACCCACTCCTTCGAGGAGGCCGAGCGCCTCGCCGACCACGTGGTCATCGTCGACCACGGCCGCGCCGTGGCCGAGGGCTCGCTCGCCCAGGTCACCGGGGAGCGCACCCTCGAGCACGTCTACTTCGAGCTGACCCGGGAGGGGTCCCGATGAGCGCGCCGGCGACCCCGCGGACCCGCGTCCTCGCCCAGGCCCGGTTCGAGTCGGGCACCCTGCTGCGTAACGGCGAGCAGCTCCTCGTCGCGCTCGTCCTGCCCGCCCTGGCCCTCGTCGGCCTCGCCCTGGCCCACTCCCCCTCGCTCGGCCCCGGCCGGCGGATCGACGTCGCGGTGCCGGGGGTGCTGGCCCTGGCGGTCATCTCCACGGCGTTCACGGGGCAGGCGATCCAGACCGGTTTCGACCGTCGCTACGGGGTGCTGCGCCTGCTCGGGGTGACCCCGCTCGGCCGCGGCGGCCTGCTGGCGGCCAAGTCGGTCGCGGTGCTCGCCGTCGAGCTGCTGCAGTTCGTCGTGATCGGCGGCCTGGGCCTGGCGCTGGGCTGGCACCCGAGCTGGGTCGGCCTGCTGCCGGCCCTCGTCGTCGCCCTGCTGGGCACCTGGGCGTTCGTGGCCCTGGCCCTGCTGCTGGCGGGCACGGTCCGCGCCGAGGGCGTCCTGGCCATCGCCAACCTCGTCTGGGTGGTCCTGCTGGCGCTCGGCGGGGTGATCATCCCGCGCAGCGAGCAGCCGGCCGGCCTGTCCCACCTGGCAGCGGTCCTGCCCTCAAGCGCCCTGGCCGACGGGCTGCGGGACGCCTTCCTGCACGGCCGGCTGGCCGGCATACCGGTGCTGGTGCTGGTCCTCTGGGGCGCAGCGGCGACCGTGGTCGCCGCCCGCACCTTCCGCTGGGGCGACTGAGACCGCCCGCCGGGCGACCTGGCCCGGAGCGACCCGGGCCCGCCAGCGCCCCCGGGACGGCGAGGACCCCGGGACGGCGAGGACCCCCGCCTCCGCAGGTCTCTCCGCCTGCGGCTGCCGGGGTCACCCGGAACCGGTGGGCCCGGGTCCGGCCCGGACGCGCCCCCTGTCGAACACGTCCGGACCGTCCAGGCCCCTGGTTGGTCGCCGGGCCCCCGTGGCCGCGGGGCGCCCGGCGCGTCTCAGGTCAGCCGCACTCGGTTGTCGTGAAGGTGCCGGTGCCGCTGATGCAGTTCTTCACCATGGAGGCGAAGCCTGCGGTGTCCCACGCGTTGAAGAAGTCGGCGTGCAGCGACTGGCCGTCGCTGGTGCCGTGCTCGGCGTCGGAGGACAGCTCCAGGTCCGCGCCCTTGCCCGTGTAGGGGTAGGAGATGGTCTCGCGCAGCGCGACCATCTTGATCGGGAATCCGGACGGACAGCTCTTCCCCACGCGGTAGGCGTAGTTCTTGTTGTCGGTGGTGTCGCCCACCTGGCTCGCCGGGTGGTTGGGCTTGACGCCGTTCCAGCAGGACGGGAAGTCGATGTGAGCCGTCAGCGTCGAGCCGGGCTTGCCGGTGGCGCCGGTGCAGTCCGGGATGGCCTGCGACGGCGGGACGGACATGTACTGCCCGCAGGACCAGTCGTGCTTCTCGGCGACGAGGCGGGTGTCGGCCGGGAACGGCTGGCCCTCACCGGTTTCCTTGAAGTCCCAGCTGCGGTAGTACGCGGTGAAGGCCTGCGGGGTGAGCGCCTTCTTCGTGGCGGTGTACTGCAGGACCGGGACCCAGTAACCGGCCGTGTCCTTGGGGTTCTCGCAGTTCGTGCCCTTGCCCTGCAGATCCGACAGGTTCGCGGCGTTGGGGTTCGACAGGGACAGCCAGGCGTTGTTGCCGAAGAACTGGTGGTTGTGGCCGACCTGCCCCTGCTCGTCGTGGTGCACGATCGGGTCGAACCGCCCGGTGCCGGTGGTCTGCTTGCACTTGATCTTGGCCATGGCCTGGGCCGACTGGGACCGCGACTGCGAGACCAGCGAGGTGGCGATCAGCGCCAGCGTGGCCGCCATGACCATCGCGATCACCTGCAGCCGACGGCTGGGCAGGGCCACCGCGGCATGACGGGGCGTGTGTCTCATGGATGGGACTCCTCACAGGGGACAGGAGAGGCGGCCGGTGAGCCGCAGTCCCCGAGAGTGCCTAAACCGTGACCTTTGGTCCAGAGACGCGTTGGTTGTCCGGCATTGCGGCGTTTCGGGACCTAGGTCCCGGTGGACCTCCCGCACCTTCCGGGACACCACCGACCCGGGCACGGGCACGGCAGACCCGGACCGTCCCCACCTCCCCAGGGGCCACACCCGGTGACAGGCGCCACGCCGGCGACCCGGAACGGACGGGGTCGGGCAGGCCTGACCATCCGCGGGCGCGAACCCACCGGCAGCGTCGAACCGCTTGCACGGGCGTCGGGCCCGCGCATCAACCATCCCGCATCGTGGGACGTCGCCGTCCCACGATGCGGTCCGCACGGCGACCAGGCGGTGACGGGGGACTCAGCCGCACTGCGCCTTGGTGCGCGTGCCGGTCCCGTTGACGCAGTTGGCCACCATCGAGACCAGCCCCGTCTGCACCCACGTGTTCCAGAAGTCGGCGTGCATCGACATGCCGTCGGTCATCCCCATCATCGGGTCGCTGGAGAGCTGCACGTCGGTGCCGTAGCCGTGGTAGGCGTACGCGATCGTCTCGCGCAGCTGGACCATCTTGTACGGGAAGCCCGCCGGGCAGACGCCCTTGACCGGGTAGGCGTAGTTGCGGTTGTCCCGGGTGTCCCCCACCTGGGTACTCGGGTGGTACGGCCGCACCCCGTTCCAGCAGGACGGGAAGTCGATGTGGGCCGTCAGGGTGTGCCCCGGCCGGCCGTCAGCCCGGTGGCAGTCGGGGATGTTGGGCACCGGGGCCTGCCGCTCGAACTGCCCGCAGGTCCAGTTGTGGACCGTCGCCACGAGGCGCGTGTCGGCGGGGAACGCCATCCCCGGTCCGTTGTTGCTGCCGTCGAAGGCCCGGTAGTAGGCCCAGAACCCCACCGCCGGGATGACCGAGCCGGTCGCCGTGTAGCGCAGGGCCGGGGACCAGTACCCCGCCGTGTCGGCGGTGTTGAGGCAGTTCGTGCCCCGGCCGGCGAGGTTGGCGTAGTTCGCGCGGTTGGCGTAGCTGCCGAGCGCCAACCAGGCGTTGTTGCCGAAGAACTGGTGCAGGTGCGTCGTGGCCGACGAGATGGCCTGGTCGTGGTGCACGATCGGGTCGATGTATCCCGTGCCTGTCGTCTGCTTGCACTGGATCTTGGCCATCGCCGACGCCGGCCCGGTGGGCACCATCACGAGTGCGGACGCGCACGCCAGGAGGGTGGCCAGCCAGCCGGCAGCGAGCGCCCGGTGGCGGCGCCGCGGGGCGGTGGTTGCTGCTGTGGGCATCAGGGGCCCCTTCTGCGGCCGGGACAGGTGCTGTCCACACGGTGCCGCACGGCGCCTCACCCCGAATCCCCCCGCACGACGAGGCTCCCTCACCCCACGGGCGCAGGCAGGGGCCGTCCGACCTGCGCCATGGGCAGGAGGCGCCGCTGTGAGAAGGTTCGTGGCGTTCCTCACCTGGACAGGAGTCGCTGATGAACGACGTGTGGGTGGCCGACGCGGTCCGCACCCCCATCGGACGGTATGCCGGTGCCCTCGCCGGGGTGCGCCCCGACGACCTGGCGGCGACCGTCGTGCGCGAGCTGGTGGCCCGGCATACCGGGAGGGGGTTCGACCCCGCAGGGGTCGACGACGTGCTCCTCGGCGACGCCAACGGCGCCGGTGAGGACAACCGTGACGTGGCCCGCATGGCGGCGCTGCTGGCCGGGCTGCCGACCTCCGTGCCGGGCGCCACCGTCAACCGGCTGTGCGGGTCGGGCATGGAGGCGGTCATCCAGGCCTCGCGGGCGATCGCCGCCGGTGACGCCGACCTCGTCCTCGCCGGCGGGGTCGAGTCGATGAGCCGGGCGCCCTGGGTGCTGCAGAAGCCCGAGCGCGGCTACCCCCGCGGGCACGAGCAGCTGCACTCCACGACCCTGGGCTGGCGCATGGTCAACCCGGCCATGCCGGCGCAGTGGACCGTGGCGCTCGGCGAGGGCGCCGAGATCCTCGCCGACCAGTTCGGGATCAGCCGTGAGGAGCAGGACGCGTTCGCCGTCGCCTCGCACCGCAACGCCGCGCGCGCGTGGGACGAGGGCCTGTACGACGCCGAGGTGGTCCCGGTGGAGGGCACCGACCTCACCCGCGACGAGGGCATCCGCGCCGACGCCTCGATGGAGGGCCTGGCCCGGCTCAAGCCGGTGTTCCGCCCCGACGGCACGGTGACCGCCGGCAATGCCTCGCCGCTCAACGACGGGGCGGCCGCGCTGTTCCTCGCCGACGACGCCGGCCTGGAGCGCCTCGGCTCCCCCGAGCCGCTGGCCCGGGTCGTCTCCCGCGCCGCCTCCGGGGTCGACCCGCACGTGTTCGGCATCGGCCCGGTCGAGGCGGCGCAGCGGGCGCTGGAGCGGGCCGGGATCGACTGGGGCGACCTGGCCGCGGTGGAGCTCAACGAGGCGTTCGCGGCGCAGTCGCTGGCCTGCCTGCGTTCCTGGCCCGAGCTCGACCCGACCATCGTCAACGTCAACGGCGGCGCGATCGCGATCGGCCACCCGCTCGGCTGCAGCGGGGCGCGGGTCATCGGGTCGCTCGCCCACGCGCTGCACCGCCGGGGCGGTGGCTGGGGCCTCGCGGCGATCTGCATCGGCGTCGGCCAGGGCCTGGCGGTCGTGCTCCGCGCCTGACCGGGCACTGGCGGGTGCCGCCGCCGCTCAGAGCTGGAGGGCGAACACGTCCTGCGGACCGCGGCGCCCGACCAGGTAGTCCCGGCCGGTGTCGGTGAAGCCGCCACGCAGGTAGCAGCGGGCCGCCGCCGGGTTGGCGTGGTTGACGGTGAGCAGCACCCGGTCCACGTCGGGGAAGGTCGCGCGGACGAAGTCCGCCACCGCCGCCACGGCGCCGGTGGCCAGGCCGCGCCCCTGGAACGGCGGGGCGACGTAGAACGCGCGCAGCAGCAGCGTCCCCTCGACCCGGTCGGTGATCTCCGGCAGGAAGCCGCCCCGGTCGAGCTGGAACATGCCCACGGGCAGGTCGCCGTCGAGGATGGCGACCGACATGCGGCCGGGGTCGGCGTCGGCCAGCGGCAGCGTGTCGCGTGCCGGGAGCGCGAAGTCCTGCTCGGGCGGCAGGGTGTGGGCCATGAGCTGGGCGCGCAGCCCGCTGTCCTCGGGCCGCACCAGGCGCAGGGTCACCGACATGGCCCGGACCCTACCCATCTACCCTTCTGACGTGACGATCCCCTCTGCGACCGCCCCCGCGCCGGCGCCCGTCGACGCCTCGCCGAACCCCTGGCTGCGCCGCATCCTGCTCGCCAACGTGATGCTCGAGGTGGGCATCGTCGTCACCGGCGGCCTCGTCCGCCTCACCGGCTCCGGCCTGGGCTGCCCCACCTGGCCCGAGTGCGTGCCCGGCTCGTTCACCCCGGTGGCCCACCAGGCCCAAGGCATCCACAAGGTCATCGAGTTCGGCAACCGCACGCTCACCTCGGTCGTGGGCATCGCCGCGGTCGCCGTCATCCTCGCGGTCTGGAAGCTGGCGCCGGGCCGTCGGGCGCTACTGCGCCTGTCCACGCTGCCCCTGCTCGGCGTCGTCGCCCAGGCGGTGCTCGGCGGCATCACCGTCCTGACCGGCCTCAACCCGGCGACCGTGGCCGCGCACTTCCTGCTGTCGATGGTCATCGTCGCCATCAGCACGCTGCTGCTGGTCCGCGCCGGCGAGGGCGATGCGGCGCCGACTCCGGTGGCGCGCCGCGAGGTCGGCCTGCTGGCCCGTGTCACCGTGGCCCTCGGGGCGGTCGTGCTCGCCCTCGGCACGGTAGTCACCGGGTCCGGGCCGCACTCGGGCGACGCCGAGCACCCGACCCGTTTCGGCTTCGACCCGCGCTCGGTCTCGTGGCTGCACGCCGACGCGGTGATGCTGTTCACCGGCCTGGTCGTGGCGACGGTCGTGGCGGTGCGCCTCGTGGACGCCCCCGGGCGGACGCGGCGGGCGTGGACCTGGGTGCTGGTCGTGACCCTCGCCCAGGGTGTGGTCGGCTACGCCCAGTACTTCACCGGCCTGCCCGAGGCGGTGGTCGCCCTGCACATGCTCGGCGCGAGCCTGCTCGTGGTCACCCTGACCCGGGGCCTGCTCTCCCTGCGCACCCGCTAGCTGGCCCAGGGATCCCAGCCGGGCAATCACCCCCCCACGCACACTGCTTGGAGGTGGAGACGGTGGCAGCGAACGTGTCGCGATCACTCCACCTGTGCCACCACCATCGGTCCCACCACGGGTGTGACGCCTGCCCCCTGACCGCGGCTCATGAGGTCGATCACCGTGTCGCGGCAAACTGCGCGTCGACCGGCGCGGCCCCACGCCATACTCTCCTCGCACACGTCACGCAGGGGGAACCATGAGCACCGACAGCACTCCAACCGTCACGCCGTCCGGGTGGTACCCCGACCCGGGAGCGCCGGAGGCGCGGCTGCGCTACTGGGACGGCATCGCATGGACACCGCACACGCACGACCCGGCCGCCCCGATGCCGATGACCCCGCCCCGGGTGAGCCGCTTGCCGCTCGCACCGGGGTTCGCGAGCCTCGCCCGCGCGGTGCGGATCCTGCTCGGCCTGTCCGCAGCGGTGTTCGCCGGGTCGGCGCTCGTCCACGCCTGTGGCGTGGTGCTGATCGGGGGCTGGGCCCACGACCCGACCAGCGCCGACCTTGCCACGGGCAGGCTCTTCGACGCCGCGACCGTGATCGCCGGCGCCGTCACGATGCTGGCTCTCCTCGGCACGGCCGTCACGTTCCTCGTGTGGTTCCACCAGGCGTACACCTGTGACCGCGTCGACGGCCTGCGCCTGCGCGAGCAACCGAAGTGGGCGGTGTGGGGCTGGCTCGTGCCGTTCATATCCCTGGTCAAGCCGCCTCGCATGACGGCCGACCTCTGGCACGCCTCCGAGCCGGTTGCCCCGGGAGAGCCGGTGGCGATGACCTCGCCGACGCCCCGGTCCGTCTCCGCGTGGTGGGCGCTGTGGCTCGGCGGTCTGTTCCTCGACCGGGTGTCCACCCAGCTCGCCCGCAGCGAGGACTTCGGCAGGCTCGCTGCCGCGATGGGGGTCTCCTGCGCCGGGGACGTGCTCCTGCTCGGTGCCGCCCTGCTCCTCGCGCGAGTCGTGCGCCGGATCAGCGACAACCTCCTGCTTCCCCGGCAGGCCTGACACCCCTCACCGGCTCCGAGGTCGACGAGAACCCACACGTCGCGAACAGGAAGTGTGCCCAGCTTCGACCCCGGCGAGTGTGGAGACCGGTCAGAGGCCGGAGGGGCGGTGCGAGCCGGGCGGGCCGATCGGCCACTCCTCGAAGTGCACGGCCCGGCCATGCCCGTCGAAGCGCACGATCCAGATGTCCCGCCACTCGCGGTAGGGCGCGCCGTAGACCACGTGCACCCGCGCCACCCCGGTGTCACCGGAGAACGCGACGACCTGGGAGGTCATCGTGAAGACCTCCTCCGGCCCGTCGCGCTCGGCCTCCCACAGCTCGCTGATCGCCTCGAGCCCGACGACCGGGTCGGCATACGGGCTCATGAGGTATGCCGCGTCGTCGGCGAACAGGGTGGCCAGCAGGTCGGTGCCGGGGGCGCGCCAGGCACGCTCGTAGCCGGCGACCCAGGAGGCGAAGCCGGCGACGTCCATCAGAGGGCCAGGTGCAGCAGCGGGTCGACCGCCACGGCGAGGAAGAGGATCGTCAGGTAGCTGATCGAGAAGTGGAACAGCCGCATCGGCTTGAGCACCGACGCTGCAGCGCCCTCCTTCGCGCGGGCGAGCAGGCGGTGCGCCTCGCCGATGAACAGGGCACCGGAGACCACCGCCCCGACGAGGTAGACCCAGCCCATGTCGGCGACGGGGACCAGGGCCAGCGAGGCCGCGACCATCGCCCAGCTGTAGGCCACGACCTGCCGGGCGACCGCGACGTCCTGGGCCACGACCGGCAGCATCGGCACGCCGGCGGCGGCGTAGTCGTCCTTGAACCGCATCGACAACGGCCAGTAGTGCGGCGGCGTCCAGAAGAAGATGACGAGGAACAGGATCACCGCGGGCCAGGCGACCGTGTCGGTCACGGCGGACCAGCCGATGAGCACCGGCATGCAGCCGGCGGCGCCACCCCAGACGATGTTCTGGGCGGTGCGGCGCTTGAGCACCATCGTGTAGACGCCGACGTAGAACGCCATCGCGCCGAAGGACAGGGCGGCCGAGAGCCAGTTGACCAGCAGGCCGAGCCACAGCGTCGAGACCACGGACAGCGCGATGCCGAAGCGCAGCGCCGCGGCCGGGGTGATCGCCCCGGTGGCCAGGGGGCGGCCCTCGGTGCGGTGCATGAGCTTGTCGATGTCGCGGTCGATGTAGCAGTTGAGCGTGTTCGCCGAGCCGGCCGACAGCGCGCCGCCGACGAGGGTGGCGATGACGAGCCACAGCGAGGGCAGGCCACGCTGGGCGAGGAACATCGTCGGGACCGTGGTGACCAGCAGCAGCTCGATGATGCGCGGCTTGGTCAGCGCGACGTAGTTGCGGATCGTGACAGCCAGCCCCGGCGACGGGGCCGCGGCAGCGTCGGCGCGCGGCTCGAGAGCGGTCACGGTGTCCTTCGGGGGCTTCGGCGTCGGTGGCGCCTCGCGGTCGGCCGGCTGGTGCCGGTCGGTCTCGGCGGGGGCGTCCTTCGGGCCCGGTCAGTCTAGCCCGCACGGTTCGTGGTCCGGACGGCGGACTCCGTGCGACGCCCGTCACCAGCGGGGATAGGCTCGGCACCGTCGTGCCCAAGCTGGCGCCGTTGCCGGGAACGGTGGCCCGATCGGCCCCCTGACCCGCTGCGCGACGCCGTGTAAAGGAGTCGTGAAATCCGTGACCGAGCACAACCCTGCGACCACCGGAACCGCACCCCGCACGCGTGACACCTCGCTGCCCGCGCCGGTCGTGACGCAGACCGGGTGGACCGACCTCGACGTCCGGGCGGTGGACACCATCCGGCTGCTCGCCGCGGACGCCGTGCAGAAGGTCGGCAACGGCCACCCCGGCACCGCGATGAGCCTGGCCCCGGCGGCCTACCTGATCTACCAGAACCTCATGCGGCACGACCCGACCGACCCGCAGTGGCTGGGTCGCGACCGGTTCGTGCTGTCCTGCGGGCACTCCAGCCTCACGCAGTACATCCAGCTCTACCTGTCCGGCTACGGCCTGGAGCTGGACGACCTGAAGTCGCTGCGCACCTGGGGCTCGCTGACCCCCGGCCACCCCGAGGTCCACCACACCGACGGCGTCGAGATCACCACCGGGCCGCTCGGCTCCGGCCTGGCCTCCGCGGTCGGCATGGCCTTCGCGCAGCGTCGCCAGCGCGGCCTGCTCGACCCCGACGCCGCACCCGGGGAGAGCCCGTTCGACCACCACATCTACGTGATGGCCTCCGACGGCGACATCATGGAGGGCGTCTCCCACGAGGCGAGCGCCCTCGCCGGCCACCAGGAGCTCGGCAACCTGACCCTCATCTACGACCAGAACCACATCTCCATCGAGGACGACACCAACATCTCGTTCTCCGAGGACGTGGCGGCGCGCTACGCGGCATACGGCTGGCACGTCGAGCAGGTCGACTGGCGCAAGGGCGGTGACGGCGCGACCTACGTCGAGGACGTCGACGCGCTGCTCGCCGCCATCGAGCGCGGCAAGGCCATCGCCGACAAGCCGACCATCGTGGTGCTCAAGACGATCATCGCCTGGCCTGCGCCGACCAAGCAGAACACCGGCAAGAGCCACGGCTCGGCCCTCGGCGACGAGGAGATCCAGGCCACCAAGCGGCTGCTGGGCTTCGACCCCGAGGTCACCTTCGCCGTCGAGGAGGACGTGCTGGCCCGCGCCCGCGAGGTGCAGCAGCGCGGCAAGCAGGCCCACGCCGAGTGGGACGAGCGGTATGCCGCGTGGCGGGCTGCCCAGCCCGAGCGCGCCGCGCTGCTCGACCGGCTCGTCGAGCGCGAGCTGCCCGAGGGCCTGGCGGACGCGCTGCCGGTCTTCGAGGCCGACGCCAAGGGCATCGCCACCCGCGCCGCCAGCGGCAAGGTCCTCGGCGCCCTCGCCGACGTCATGCCCGAGCTGTGGGGCGGCTCGGCCGACCTGGCCGAGTCCAACAACACGACGATGGCCGGGGTGGACAGCTTCATCCCCACCGGCAAGCAGACGCACGAATGGAAGGGCGGTCCCTACGGCCGCACCCTGCACTTCGGCATCCGCGAGTTCGGCATGGGCGCGATCCTCAACGGCATCGCGCTGGAGGGGCTGACCCGCCCCTACGGTGGCACCTTCCTGGTGTTCTCCGACTACATGCGTCCCGCGGTGCGCCTCGCCGCGCTCCAGCAGATCCCCGTGACGTTCGTGTGGACGCACGACTCGATCGGCCTCGGCGAGGACGGCCCGACCCATCAGCCGGTCGAGCACCTCGCCGCGCTGCGGGCGATCCCCGGCCTGGACGTCGTGCGCCCCGCCGACGCCAACGAGACGGCGGTCGCCTGGCGCACGATCCTCGAGCACAGCGACCGGCCCGCCGGCCTGGCCCTGACCCGTCAGCCCCTGCCGGTCCTCGACCGGGGAACATTCGGCTCGGCCGAGGGTGTTGCCAAGGGTGCGTACGTGCTCGCGGACGGCTCGAAGGACGCTCCGGAGGTGATCCTCATCGCGACCGGCTCGGAGGTGCCGCTGGCCGTCGAGGCCCGCGAGACCCTCGAGGCCGAGGGAGTCTCCACCCGCGTGGTGTCGATGCCCTCCCGCGAGTGGTTCGAGGCGCAGCCCCAGGCCTACCGTGACGAGGTGCTCCCGCCCGCGGTCCGCGCCCGGGTCAGCGTCGAGGCCGGTGTCGCCCTCGGCTGGCGTGACTACGTCGGCGACGCCGGACGCATCGTCAGCCTCGACCACTTCGGTGCGTCGGCTGACTACCAGACGCTCTACCGCGAGTTCGGCATCACGGCCGAGGCCGTCGTCGCCGCTGCCCGCGACTCCATCCAGGCTGCAGGAGGCAACCGATGACTGACGCACTCAAGGCCCTGTCCGACCAGGGTGTCTCGATCTGGCTCGACGACCTCAACCGACCGCTGATCACCAGCGGTGGGCTGCAGGAGCTCATCGACACCAAGCACGTGGTGGGCGTGACGACCAACCCCACGATCTTCGCCGCGGCGCTGTCCCAGGGCGACGCCTACAACGAGCAGGTCAAGTCCCTCGCGGACGACGGCCGCAACGTCGACGAGGCGGTGTTCGCCCTCACCACCGAGGACGTCCGCCACGCCTGCGACATCATGCGACCGGTCTACGACGCCACCGGCGGCCAGGACGGCCGGGTCTCCATCGAGGTCGACCCGCGCCTGGCCCACGAGACGGCCAGGACGGTCGAGCAGGCCAAGGAGCTGTGGGCCGCGGTCGACCGCCCCAACCTGCTCATCAAGATCCCGGCGACGGTGGAGGGCCTGCCGGCGATCTCCCAGGTCATCGCCGAGGGCATCAGCGTCAACGTCACGCTGATCTTCTCCCTCGACCGCTACCGCGGCGTGATGAACGCCTTCCTCACCGGCCTGGAGCAGGCCCGCGAGGGCGGCAGGGACCTGTCGACGATCCACTCGGTCGCCTCGTTCTTCGTCTCCCGCGTCGACACCGAGATCGACAAGCGCCTCGACGCCCTCGACGGCTCCACCGAGGCCCAGGCGCTCAAGGGCAAGGCCGGCATCGCCAACGCGCGCCTGGCCTACCACGCCTACGACGAGGTCTTCTCGACCCCGCGCTGGCAGGTGCTCGAGGCCGAGGGCGCCCACAAGAAGCGCCCGCTGTGGGCCTCCACCGGCGTGAAGGACCCGGCCTACCCCGACACGATGTACGTCACCGAGCTGGTCGCCCCGAACACGGTCAACACCATGCCGGGCAAGACCCTCGAGGCCGTCGCCGACCACGGCGAGATCGCCGGCGACCAGGTCACCGGCAACTACGAGAACGCCAAGGCCGTGCTCGACGCGCTCGAGCGCCTGGGCATCTCCTACGCCGACGTCGTCGCCGTCCTCGAGCGCGAGGGCGTCGAGAAGTTCGAGAAGTCCTGGGACGAGCTGCTCACCGACGTCCAGGACGAGCTGGCCAAGGCCACCGCCACCTCCGCGGGGGCCGCCAAGTGACCTCCTCCGCCCTGGGGGTGCTGGCCTCCGGGCCGGCGGGCGAGGCGGTCTCGCGCCACGTCGCGGCACTGGTCGGTGACCGGTTCGCCAGCCGCCTCTTCGCCCAGGACCCCACGCTGTGGGGTCCTGCGGCGGAGGCCGAGGCCTCGGTCCGCCTCTCGTGGACGGGCCTGGGCCGCAGCTCGCGGCCGCTGGTCGGCGAGGTCGCCGCGCTGCGGGACCACCTGCGCGAGCAGGGCGTCGACCACGTCGTGCTGTGCGGCATGGGCGGCTCCTCGCTCGCACCGGAGGTCATCTGCGCCACCGCCGGCGTCGAGCTGACCGTGCTCGACTCCTCCGACCCCGACTACGTCCGGGCCGCCCTGGCCGACCGGCTCGACCGCGCCGTCGTCGTGGTCTCGAGCAAGTCCGGCTCCACGGTCGAGACCGACTCCCAGCGTCGCGCCTTCGAGGGCGCGTTCGAGGCCGCCGGCATCGACCCCGCCCAGCGCATCGTCGTGGTGACCGACCCCGGCAGCCCGCTCGACAAGGACGCGCGGGAGCGCGGCTACCGCGTCGTCAACGCCGACCCCAACGTCGGCGGCCGCTACTCGGCGCTGACCGCGTTCGGCCTGGTGCCCAGCGGCCTGGCCGGCGCCGACATCGAGGAGCTGCTCGACGACGCCGAGTCGGTCGCCGACCTGCTCGCCGACGACGACGCGGCCAACCCCGGCCTGGTCCTCGGCGCCGCGATCGCCGGCACCGACCCGCTGCGCGACAAGCTCGCGATCGTCGACGACGGCTCGGGCATCACCGGGTTCGCCGACTGGGCCGAGCAGCTGATCGCCGAGAGCACCGGCAAGGACGGCACCGGCCTCCTGCCGGTGGTCGTCGACGGCGACGACGACCCGGAGGTGGCCTGGCCGGCCGCCGACGTCACGGTCGCCCGGCTGGTGGCCGACGTCGCCGACGAGCAGGCCCCCTCCCCCGACGACGCCACCGGCGCCCCGCGCTCGGAGGTCCGCGTCAGCGGCGCCCTCGGCGCCCAGCTGCTGCTGTGGGAGGTCGCCACGGCGGCTGCGGGCGCGGTCCTGGGGATCAACCCGTTCGACCAGCCCGACGTCGAGAGCGCCAAGAAGGCCGCCCGCGCCATGCTCGAGGGCAGCGACAAGGCCGCCGACGAGCCTGCGTTCACCGACGGCGCCATCGAGGTGCGCTCCCTCGGCGGCGACTGGCTCGGCTCGGCCACCACGGTCGGCACCGCGCTCGACGCGCTGTTCGACCAGCTGGACCGCCAGCACGGCTACGTCGCCGTCATGGCCTACCTCGACCGGCTGGCTGACGCCCCCCTCGCCGGGGCGCGCCGGGCCGTCGCCCGGCGCACCGAGCGGCCGACCACGTTCGGCTGGGGCCCGCGCTTCCTGCACTCCACCGGGCAGTACCACAAGGGCGGCCCCGCGACCGGCGTCTACCTCCAGGTCACGTCCGCCCCGCACGAGGACCTCCCGGTGCCCGGACGTGACTTCACGTTCGGCACCCTCATCGCCGCCCAGGCGGGCGGCGACGCACAGGTGCTGGCCGACCACGGCCGCCCGGTCCTGCGCCTGCACCTGACCGACCACGACGCCGGCCTGGCCCAGCTGACCCAGGCACTCGGCATACCGTCCTCCTCCCCGGAAGGCCAAGGATGAGCCCAGCTCGCGTCGCGCAGGGACACAACCCGCTGCGCGACCCCCGTGACAAGCGCCTGCCCCGGATCGCCGGCCCGTGCGGTCTGGTCCTGTTCGGCGTCACCGGCGACCTCGCCCGCAAGAAGCTGATGCCGGCGGTCTATGACCTGGCCAACCGCGGCCTGCTGCCGCCCGGCTTCAGCCTCGTCGGCTTCGCCCGGCGTGACTGGGCCGACCAGGACTTCGGCAAGATCGTCTACGACGCGGTGCGCCAGCACTCGCGCACGCCGTTCCGCGAGGAGGTGTGGCGCAACCTGGCCGAGGGGTTCCGCTTCGTGCCCGGCACGTTCGATGACCCGACCTCCTTCGACCTGCTCGCCTCGACGGTCAAGGAGCTCGACGCCGAGCGCGGCACCGGTGGCAACCACGCGTTCTACCTGTCCATCCCGCCGGGCGCGTTCTCGACGGTGTGCGAGCAGCTCGACCGCAGCGGCCTGTCCAAGCCCGACCCCGGCACCTGGCGCCGCGTGGTCATCGAGAAGCCCTTCGGGCACGACCTCAAGAGCGCCCGCGAGCTCAACGACATCGTCGAGCGTGTGTTCCCGCCGGACTCGGTCTTCCGGATCGACCACTACCTGGGCAAGGAGACGGTCCAGAACCTCCTGGCGCTGCGCTTCGCCAACCAGATGTTCGAGCCGATCTGGAACGCCAACTACGTCGACCACGTGCAGATCACGATGGCCGAGGACATCGGCATCGCCGGCCGCGCGGGCTACTACGACGGCATCGGCGCCGCCCGCGACGTCATCCAGAACCACCTGCTGCAGCTGCTGGCGCTGACCGCGATGGAGGAGCCGGTCTCCTTCTCCGCCAGCGACCTGCGCTCCGAGAAGGAGAAGGTCCTCTCGGCGGTCCGGCTGCCGCACGACCTGGAGACCACCACCGCCCGCGGGCAGTACGCCGCCGGGTGGCAGGGTGGCGAGCAGGTCGTCGGCTACCTCGACGAGGACGGCATCAACAAGGCCTCCACGACCGAGACGTATGCCGCGGTGAAGCTCGAGATCGACACCCGCCGCTGGGCCGGGGTGCCGTTCTACCTGCGCACCGGCAAGCGCCTGGGCAAGCGGGTCACCGAGATCGCCGTGGTGTTCAAGCGGGCCCCGCACCTGCCCTTCAACGACACGGCGACCGAGGAGCTCGGCCAGAACGCCATCGTCATCCGGGTGCAGCCCGACGAGGGCGTCACGATGCGGTTCGGCTCCAAGGTGCCCGGCACCGCCATGGAGGTCCGCGACGTGACGATGGACTTCGGCTACGGCAACGCCTTCACCGAGTCCAGCCCCGAGGCCTACGAGCGGCTCATCCTCGACGTGCTTCTCGGCGACCCGCCGCTGTTCCCGCGCCACGAGGAGGTCGAGCTGTCCTGGAACATCCTCGACCCGATCGAGGCGTTCTGGGCCCGGCATGGTCGTCCCGAGCCCTACTCCTCGGGTGGGTGGGGCCCCAGGAGCGCCGACGAGATGATGCACCGCGACGGACGCCACTGGAGGATGCCGTGATCGTCGACCTGCCCAGCACCAGCACGCAGGCCGTCAGCAAGAAGCTCGTCCGGCTGCGCAACGACGTCGGCGCGATGGCCCTCGGCCGGGTCCTGACGCTGATCATTGTGGTCGACGAGGCCGATGCCGACGAGGCCATCGAGGCCGCCAACGACGCCTCGCGCCAGCACCCGTGCCGGATCATCGCGCTCGTCAGCGGCAACAAGCGCGGCACCAGCCGGCTCGACGCCCAGATCCGGGTCGGCGGCGACGCCGGCGCCTCCGAGGTCGTCGTGCTGCGCCTGTTCGGCCCGCTGGTCGACCATGGCGACAGCGTGGTGACCCCCCTGCTGCTGCCGGACTCCCCCGTCGTGGCGTGGTGGCCCAAGGCGGCCCCGCACCCGGTGTCGACCGACCCGATCGGGCGGATGGCCCAGCGCCGCATCACCGACGCCGCGGAGGCGCGCAACCCGCACAAGGAGATGGACTACCGGGCGCAGACCTACAAGCCCGGTGACACCGACCTGGCGTGGACCCGCGTGACCCTGTGGCGTGGCCTGCTCGCCGCGGCCCTCGACCAGCCGCCGTTCGAGCCTGTCGTCGGCGCCACCGTCACCGGCGGCTCGGACTCCCCGTCGACCGACCTGCTGGCGGGCTGGCTCGCGCAGATGCTCAAGTGCCCGGTCAAGCGGGCCCGCACCCGGGCCGGCTCGGGCATGATCAGCGTCCGGCTCGAGCGCCGCAGCGGCGACGTCGACCTCGTCCGCCCCGACGGCAACGTCGCCACGCTGACCCAGGCCGGGCAGCCGGTGCGCCGGATCGGCCTGGCCCGACGCGGGCTGGCCGAGTGCCTGGCCGACGAGCTGCGCCGCCTCGACCCCGATGAGATCTACGCCCAGGCCCTGACCAAGGGGCTGGCCAAGGTCTCGCAGGGCCGCTCGACCACGGCCAGCAAGGCGATCGCCAACGGCGACGCCCCGTCGGTGGAGCAGGCGGCTCGGGAGGCCAACCGGCTGGCCCGGGAGGCGCGCAAGCACGCCAGCGCCCAGATGGTCGAGGCGGAGGTGCCCGAGACGGCCTCGACCGAAGCGGTCCAGGAGGCTGCGTCGCGCAAGCTGGCGGACAAGACCGGGAGCGAGGCGTGAGCCGCGGTCCCAGCGTCGTCGTCCACCGCGACAAGCAGCTGCTGGCCGATGCCGCAGCCGCCCGGCTGGTCACGGCGATCGTCGACGCCCAGGCCTCCCGCGGCGAGGCCGACATCGTCCTCACTGGTGGGTCGATGGGCTCGGCGATCCTCGCCTCCCTCGGCGCCAGCCCCGCCCGGGACGCCGTGGACTGGCGCCGGCTCAACCTCTGGTGGGGCGACGAGCGCTTCCTGCCCGCGGGTGACCCCGACCGCAACGAGACCCAGGCCCGCGAGGCGCTGCTCGACACGGTCCCGCTCGACCCGGCCCGGGTTCACGCCATGCCTGGCCCGGACGGCGCGGACGGTGCCGACCCCGACGCCGCGGCGACCCGGTATGCCGGTCAGCTCGCTGCCGCGGCCGGCTCGGGTCGCGACGTGCCCGCCTTCGACGTGGTGATGCTCGGCGTGGGGCCGGACGCCCACGTGGCCTCGCTCTTCCCCGAGCACGCGGCCCTGCACGAGCGGGAGCGCTCGGTGATCGGCGTCCGCGGGGCGCCCAAGCCGCCCCCCACGCGGATCTCGCTGACGTTCCCGGCCCTGTGCGCCGCCCGGGACGTGTGGTTCCTCGTCTCCGGTGCCGACAAGGCCGGCGCGGTCGGGCTGGCGCTGTCCGGTGCGGGTGAGATGCAGGCCCCTGCGGCAGGCGTCCACGGCACGCGGTCCACGACGTGGCTGCTGGACCGTGAGGCCGCCACGCACGTGCCCCGGCAGCTCATCCGCCCGGCCAGCCCCTGAGCGGCACGACAGGTCGCTGACCGGTCCACGCCCGCGGGACGTGCGCGACACGGCGCATACCTGCATCGACGACGCCCCCGGACCCTGCTGGGTCCGGGGGCGTCGTCATGGTCAGCGGGCTGCCCCGTGCATCGGGCCGCGGGCGCCCTCCTGGACCAACAGGCCTACTGGATCAGGCCTACTGGATCAGGCCGCGGTCGCGCAGGCTCTGCAGCGCCTCGTCGAGGATCGCCTGGCCGTCTGCGTCGCTGCGCCGCTCCTTCACGTAGGCCAGGTGCGTCTTGTACGGCTCCACCCGCGGCGGGGCCGGCGGGTTGTCCTTGTCCTGGCCGGCGGGGAAGCCGCAGCGCGGGCAGTCCCAGGTCTCCGGGACCGACAGGCCCGGCTCCTCGGCGAAGCTGGGACGGGTCTCGTGCCCGTTGGAGCACCAGTACGAGATGAAGACGCGCGGTGCGGCGTCACCCCGCTCGGCCTCTCCCATGGGACCCGCTCCGACCCGGCTGCCCCGAATCGCGTTGCCACCTGCCACTGTTGTGCTCCTCGACGTCGTGCTCGTAGTGCGTGCCCGGTGCGCCGTCGGCGCCCGGGCGGGGTGGGTCAGCTCGGCGAGAACCGCTCGATCAGGCCGAGGCCGACCACGCAGGTGAACCAGACGATGCCGACGGCGACGGTGAAGCGGTCGAGGTTGCGCTCGGCCACCGACGACCCGCCCATGGTGCTGGACATGCCGCCACCGAACATGTCGGAGAGGCCGCCGCCCTTGCCCTTGTGCATCAGGATCAGCAGGGTCAGGAACAGGCCCGTCAGGACGAGCAGGACCTGCAGCCCGATCTTCACCGCAGTCACGGTCACACCTATCTCATCGAGTTCACCAGAGGGCACACGCCTCACGCGCGCGCCAAGGGCTCAGCCTACCTGCTGGCCCCGGGGCCACCAACCGACCCGCCGCCGTCGAGGCCACGGGCCGGGCGCACCGGCTCAGCCGGCGGTGACGTGCTCGCGGTAGCGGCAGATGGAGGCGAACTCCTCCACCACGATCGAGGCGCCGCCGACCAGCGCGCCGTCCACGTCCGCCTCGGCCATGATCGCCGCGACGTTGGCCGCCTTGACCGACCCGCCGTAGAGGATGCGGATGCCGTCGGCGGTGTCACCGGAGTACAGCTCGGCCAGACGGGTGCGGATCGCGGCGCACACCTCCTGGGCGTCGGCCGGCGTGGCGACCTCGCCGGTGCCGATGGCCCACACGGGCTCGTACGCCACCACGACGGAGCGCACCTGCTCGGCCGTGACGCCCTCGAGCGCGGCGTCGAGCTGGGCCAGCACGTGGGCGACGTGGCCGTCGGCCCGGCGCACGTCCAGGCCCTCCCCGACACACAGGATCGGGGTCAGCCCGTGGCGGTAGGCCGCCTTGACCTTGGCGTTGACGGTGGCGTCGTCCTCACCGTGGTACTCCCGCCGCTCGCTGTGCCCCACGACGACGTAGGTGCAGCCGAGCTTGGCCAGGAACGCCCCGGACACCTCACCGGTGTAGGCGCCGGCGTCGTGCACGGACAGGTCCTGCGCGCCGTGGGCCAGCCGCAGCCGGTCGCCCTCGATGAGGGTCTGCACGCTGCGCAGGTCGGTGAACGGCGCCAGCACGGCGACCTCCACCGCCTCGTAGTCGTGCTTGGCGTCGCGCAGGGTCCAGTCCAGCTTCTGCACCAGGTGCGTGGCCTGCAGGTGGTCCAGGTTCATCTTCCAGTTGCCCGCCATCAGGGGCGTGCGACCGGCCGGCTTGGCTGCCATGGGGCTCCTCGGGGATGCGTATGCGGGGGGGCCGGGCCGGGTGCCCCGGCCCGGCCCACCGTGGTGGTTCGGTTGCGGCGGGTGTCAGTCCTGCTCGAGCACGGTCAGGCCAGGCAGGGCCTTGCCCTCGAGGTACTCCAGGCTGGCGCCACCGCCGGTGGAGATGTGGCCGAACTGGTCGTCGGCGAAGCCGAGCTGGCGCACCGCCGCGGCGGAGTCACCGCCCCCGACGACGGTCAGCGCCCCACCCCGGGTCGCCTCGACCAGCGCCTCGGCGACGGCCTGGGTCCCCGCGGCGTAGGGGGCCATCTCGAACGCGCCCATGGGGCCGTTCCAGAACACCGTGCGCGCGTCGGCGAGCCTGGCGGCGAACGCCTTGGCCGACTCCGGCCCGATGTCCAGGCCCATGCGGTCGGCCGGGATGGCGTCGGCGGCCACGACGTCGTGCGCCGCGTCGGCGGAGAAGGCGTCGGCGGCGACGATGTCGGTGGGCAGCACGATCTCGACACCGCGCTCCTGCGCCTGCTGGAGGTAGCCCTTGACCACCTCGACCTGGTCGGCCTCGAGCAGGCTCTTGCCCACCTCGTGTCCCTGGGCCTTGAGGAAGGTGAAGACCATGCCGCCGCCGATCAGCAGCCGGTCGGCCGTCTGCAGCAGGTTGGCGATGACGCCGAGCTTGTCGCTGACCTTGGCGCCGCCGAGCACCACGGCGTAGGGGCGCTGCGGGTCCTGGGTCAGGCGCTGCAGCACGTCGACCTCGGCCCGCACCAGCCCGCCGGCGTAGTGCGGCAGCAGCTGCGCCACGTCATACACGCTGGCCTGCTTGCGGTGGACCACGCCGAAGCCGTCGCTGACGAACACGTCCGCCAGGGCCGCGAGCTCACGCGCAAACGCCTGACGTTCGGCGTCGTCCTTGCTGGTCTCCCCCGCGTTGAAGCGCAGGTTCTCCAGCATCGCGACCTGGCCGTCGGCGAGGCCGTCGACCAGGGCGCGGGCGGACACACCGACCGTGTCCCGGGCGAGCGTCACGTCGGCGCCGAGGAGCTCCCCGAGGCGGGCCGCCGCGGGCGCCAGGGAGTACTTCGCCTCCGGGGCGCCCTTGGGCCGCCCGAGGTGGGCGCACACGACGACGCGTGCGCCCGCCCCGGTGAGGGCCTCGATGGTCGGCACCGAGGCGCGCACCCGGCCGTCGTCGGTGATCGTGCCGTCGGCGTCGAGCGGGACGTTGAGGTCGCTGCGGACGAGGACGCGCTTGCCGCGCACGCCGTTCGCCAGCAGGTCGTCGAGGGTCCGCATCAGGCTCAGAGGCGCTTGCCGACGTAGGTGACTAGGTCGACGAGGCGGTTGGAGTAGCCCCACTCGTTGTCGTACCAGCCGACGACCTTGACCTGGTTGCCGATGACCTTGGTCAGCGGCGCGTCGAAGATGCAGGACGCGGGGTCGGTGACGATGTCGGTGGAGACGATCGGGTCCTCGTTGTAGGTCAGGAAGCCCTTGAGCGCACCCTCGGCGGCAGCCTTGACGGCCGCGTTGACCTCCTCGACCGTCGTCTCGCGCGAGACCTCGACGGTCAGGTCGGTGGCCGAGCCGGTGGGCAGCGGCACGCGCATGGCGTAGCCGTCGAGCTTGCCCTTGAGCTCCGGCAGCACCAGACCGATCGCCTTCGCGGCGCCGGTGGAGGTCGGCACCATGTTGAGGGCGGCGGCGCGGGCACGGCGCAGGTCCTTGTGCGGCGCGTCCTGGAGGTTCTGGTCCTGGGTGTAGGCGTGGATGGTCGTCATCAGGCCCTTGACGATGCCGAACTCGTCGTTGATGGCCTTGGCCATCGGCGCCAGGCAGTTGGTGGTGCAGGAGGCGTTGGAGATGACCGTGTGCGCCTCGGGGTCGTAGTCGGCGTGGTTGACGCCCATGACCACGGTGAAGTCCTCGTTGGAGGCCGGCGCGGAGATGATGACCTTCTTGGCCCCGCCGGCGTCGACGTGCGCCCGGGCCTTGGTGGCGTCGGTGAAGAAGCCTGTCGACTCGATGACCACGTCGACACCGAGGTCCTTCCAGGGCAGGGCGCCCGGGTCACGCTCGGCGAGGATCGTGATGGTCTTGTCGCCAACCTTGATGCCGTCACCCTCGACCGAGACGTCCTCGGGGAAGCGACCGAGGATCGAGTCGTACTTCAGCAGGTGGGCCATCGTCTTGAGGTCACCCAGGTCGTTGGCGGCGACCACCTCGATGTCGGCGCCGGATGCCTCGACGGCGCGGAAGAAGTTACGGCCGATGCGGCCAAAGCCATTGATACCAACGCGAACAGTCACTGGGGGTCCAGCCTCTCCTCGATCACATGGTGCACGGGCCCGGGCCACCGCGGCGCGAGCCTGCTGTTGAACGACGCCTCGACCCTAGGGGATACCGATGGGTAGGACGTCAGGTGGTCGGCGCAGTCTCAGGCGTCGAGCATGTCGGCCGTCAGGTTGGCGTCGGTGCCCGGGATGCCGAGGTCGGCGGCGCGCTTGTCGGCCATGGCCAGCAGGCGCCGGATCCGCCCGGCGACGGCGTCCTTGGTCATCGGCGGCTGCGCCAGCTGGCCGAGCTCCTCGAGGCTGGCCTGCTTGTGCTCCAGGCGCAGCCGGCCGGCGTCGAGCAGGTGGTCGGGCACGTCGGCGCCGAGGATCTCCAGCGCGCGCTCGACCCGGGCACCGGCCGCGACCGCCGCGCGCGCCGAGCGGCGCAGGTTGGCGTCGTCGAAGTTGGCCAGCCGGTTGGCGGTGGCGCGCACCTCGCGGCGCATCCGGCGCTCCTCCCACGCCAGCACGGCGTCGTGGGCGCCCATGCGGGTGAGCATCGCCCCGATCGCGTCGCCGTCGCGGATGACCACGCGGTCGACGCCGCGGACCTCGCGGGCCTTGCTCTGGATGCCGAGCCGGCGCGCCGCACCGACCAGCGCCAGCGCCGCCTCGGGGCCGGGGCAGGTCACCTCGAGCGAGGAGGACCGACCCGGCTCGGTCAGCGAGCCGTGGGCGAGGAACGCGCCGCGCCAGGCCGCCTCGGCGTCGCAGACGGCCCCGCTGACGACCCGCGGGGGCAGCCCGCGGACCGGACGCCCGCGGGTGTCGATCAGGCCGGTCTGGCGGGCCAGGGCCTCACCGTCCTGGACGACGCGCACGACGTAGCGGCTGCCCTTGCGCAGGCCGCCGGCCGCCAGCACCATCACGTCGCTGGAGTGGCCGTAGACCTCGGTGATGTCCTTGCGCAGCCGTCGCGCCGCCTGTGCCGTGTCGAGCTCGGCCTCCACGACGATCCGTCCCCCGACGATGTGCAGCCCCCCGGCGAATCGGAGCATGGCCGACACTTCTGCCTTGCGGCAGCACGGTTTCGTCACCTGCAGACGGCTGAGCTCGTCCTTCACCTTCGCCGTCATCGCCATGGGGGCCATCCTGCCATCCGGTGCCACCCGGTCGTGGCCGAAGGTGGCAACAAACCCGCCGGCGGGGTCAGGTCAGGACGTCGCGGTATGCCGCAGCGAGGCGCAGCTCGTCATGCTGGCCGGGCTGGTCGGTCGCCGCCACGGGCACGACGACGAGGTCGGCCCCGAGGTCTTCGCAGACCCGGCGCAGCAGCTTCTCGTCGGTGACCACCCGCGGGTCGGCGAGCACCACGTCGAGGTGCAGGTCGGGCGCGTGGGCGGCCAGCACCTCGAGGTGGTTCTCGGCCGAGAAGCCCTCGGTCTCTCCGGTGTGCATCTGCAGGTTCAGGGTCAGCAGCCGGCGCGCGCCGGTGCCGACGATCGCGTCGCGCAGCCCCGGCACGAGCAGGTGGGGCATGACCGAGGTGAACCAGGACCCCGGCCCCAGGACGACCCAGTCCGCCTCGTCGACCGCGGACACCGCCTCGTCGCACGCCGGTGGCGCCTCCGGGTCGAGGCTGATGCTCAGCACCCGCCCCGTGGTGGTGGCCACCTCGACCTGGCCCGTGACCACGCTGATGTCCAAGGGCCGCGCCGGGTCCTCGCCCATCACGTCGGCGCGGATGGTCAGCGGCACGGCCGCCATCGGCAGCACCCGGCCACGGGCGTTGAGCAGCCGGCCGACCATGTCCAGGCCGGTGACGGTGTCACCGAGCTGCTCCCACAGCGAGACGATGAGCAGGTTGCCCAGGGCGTGGCCGCCGAGCTCACCGTCCCCGTGGAAGCGGTGCTGGAGCACGTCCCGCCACAGGTGGCCCCACTCGGTGTCCTCGGTGAGCGCGGACAGCGCCATCCGCAGGTCGCCGGGCGGGAGCACGTCGAACTCCCGGCGCAGCCGGCCGCTGGAGCCGCCGTCATCGGCGACCGTGACGACGGCGGTGATGTGGTCGGTGACGTGCCGCAGGGCCGCCAGGGAGGCGGCCAGGCCGTGGCCTCCGCCCAGGGCGACGACGGAGGGCCCGCTCACTCGCGGCCCAGGTCTCGGTGCACCAGGATCGTGGCCACCTCGTCGGAGGAGAGCCGGGCGGCCAGCGCCTCGGCCACGGCGACGGAGCGGTGCTTGCCGCCGGTGCAGCCGACCGCGAGGGTGACGTAGCGCCGGCCCTCACGCAGGTAGCCGCCGACCACCGGGTCCATGAGGTCCACGACCCGGTCGACGAACTCCTTGGCGCCCGGCTGGCTCATGACGTAGTCGGCCACCGGGGCGTCCTTGCCGGTCTGGGAGCGCAGCTCGGGCACCCAGAACGGGTTGGGCAGGAAGCGCATGTCGAAGACGAGGTCGGCGTCGAGCGGGATGCCGTACTTGAAGCCGAACGACATCACCGCGAGGCGCAGGCGCGGGCCGCCCTCGATGGCGAACACCTGGGAGACCTTGGCGGAGAGCTGGTGGACGTTCAGCCCCGAGGTGTCGATGAGGATGTCGGCCTCGGAGCGCAGGTCGCCGAGCAGCGTGCGCTCCCGGGTGATGCCGTCGAGCAGCCGGCCGTGGCCCTGCAACGGGTGCGGCCGTCGCACGCTCTCGAACCGGCGCACGAGCGCCTCGTCGGTGGCGTCGACGAACACGACGTTGGGCTTCCAGCCCCGGCTGCGCAGGGTCTGCAGCGCCTCGCGCAGGGCCGTGAAGAAGGTGCGGCTGCGCACGTCGACGACGACGGCGAGCTGGGAGACCCCGCCGCGGGAGTGCTCGGCGAGCTCGGCCATGGGCAGGATCATCTGGGGCGGGAGGTTGTCGACGACGTACCAGCCGAGGTCCTCGAGCACGTTGGCTGCCGTGGACCGCCCGGCGCCGCTCATGCCGGTGAGTACCACCACGTCCGTCGGCGCGTTGGCGGGCCCGCCTGTGTCACTCACGTGTGCTCCCCTTTGCACGTCATCAGTCCAGCACCTCACCGGTGGTCACGTTGACCGCCGGCGTCGCGGTCTGCTGCTCGGCAGCCAGCGTCGTATGAATCGTGGCAGCAAGCGCGGGTCCGATGCCGGGAACCGCGCGAATCTCCTCCTCCGTTGCGGCCCGGACCTTCTTGACCGACCCGAAGTGCTTGAGCAGCGCCTTGCGCCGCGTGGCGCCAAGCCCCGGGATGGTGTCCAGCACGCTGCTGGTCATCGCCTTGGACCGCCGCTGCCGGTGGAAGGTGATCGCGAACCGGTGCGCCTCGTCGCGCAGCCGCTGCAACAGGTAGAGGCCCTCGCTGGTCCGCGGCAGGATCACCGGGAAGTCCTGCCCGGGCACCCAGACCTCCTCGAGCCGCTTGGCCAGGCCGACGAGGGCGACGTCGTCGATGCCGAGCTCGTCGAGCACCGCCTGGGCGGCGTTGACCTGCGGCAGGCCGCCGTCGACCACGACGAGGTTGGGCGGGTAGGCGAACCGGCGCGGCCGCCCGGTGTCGGGGTCGATCCGCGCGCCGGCCGGGCCGTCCTCGTCCTCACCGAGCCGGTCGTCGACCTCGAGGTCGGTGGCCTCGGAGCGGTCGTCGAGGTAGCGCCGGAACCGGCGGGTCAGCACCTCGCGCATCGCGGCGGTGTCGTCCACCTGGACCGGGCCGTCGGCGGCTGCGCCGTCCGCTCCCCCGCCGTCGGCGCCCGCGGCGCCACGCACGATGAACCGGCGGTACTCGGACTTGCGCGGCAGGCCGTCCTCGAAGACCACCATCGACGCGACGACCTGGGTGCCCTGGATGTGGCTGACGTCGAAGCACTCGATGCGCAGCGGCGCGTCGGGCAGCTCGAGGGTCTGCTGCAGCTCCTCGAGGGCGAGGCTGCGCGCGGTGAGGTCGCCGGCGCGGGCGACCTTGTGCCGGGCCAGGGACTGCTCGGCGTTGCGCCGCACGGTGTCCATCAGGGCGCGCTTGTCGCCCCGCTGCGGCACCCGCAGGTCGACCTGCGCACCGCGCAGCCCGGTCAGCCACTGGCCGAGGTGGGCAGCGTCCTCGGGCAGGACGGGGACGAGGACCTCGCGCGGGACCCCCTCTGGTGACTCCCCGCCATACACCTGCTGCAGGAGGTGCTCAACCAGGTCGGGCACGGCCTCGTCGTCCTTCTCGACCACCCAGCCGCGCTGGCCGCGCACGCGGCCGCCCCGGACGTGGAACACCTGCACGGCGGCCTCGAGCTCGTCGTCGGCCAGGGCGAACACGTCGGCGTCGGTGGCGTCGCCGAGGACCACCGCGGACTTCTCCAGCGCCCGCTGCAGCGCGCCGATGTCGTCGCGGAGCCGGGCCGCCTGCTCGTAGTCCATCTCGGCGGCCGCGTCCTTCATGCGCTGTTCGAGGCGCTTGACGAACTTGGTGGTGTTGCCGGCCATGAAGTCGCAGAAGTCCTCGGCGATGGCGCGGTGCTCCTGCTCGCTGACCCGGCCGACGCAGGGCGCCGAGCACTTGTCGATGTAGCCGAGCAGGCAGGGCCGGCCCACCTGGCCGGCGCGCTTGAACACCCCGCCGCTGCAGGTGCGCATGGGGAACACCCGCAGCAGCAGGTCGAGGGTCTCGCGGATGGCCCAGGCGTGGGCGTAGGGGCCGAAGTAGCGGGTGCCCCTGCGCTTGGCGCCGCGCAGCACCTGGGCCCACGGGAACTCCTCGCCCATCGTCACCGCGAGGTAGGGGTAGGACTTGTCGTCGCGGTACTTGACGTTGAAGCGCGGGTCGAACTCCTTGATCCAGGAGTACTCCAGCTGCAGCGCCTCGACCTCGTTGCTGACGACGGTCCACTCGACGCTGGCGCCGGTGGTGACCATCGTGCGGGTGCGCGGGTGCAGCGCGGCGATGTCCTGGAAGTAGGAGGAAAGGCGCGAGCGCAGCGACTTGGCCTTGCCGACGTAGATGACCCGCCCGGTGGCGTCGCGGAAGCGGTAGACGCCCGGGTCGACAGGGATCTCCCCCGGCTTGGGACGGTAGGACGAGGGGTCGGCCACGCCCCCACCCTATGAGGCGGGACCGACCGACCCCGTCGCCGCCTCAGGTGACGGTGATCCCGTCGGCGCTGACCTTGACGCTCTTGGGCGCCAGCGGGGCGGTCGCCGGGCCGCGCTTCACCGCGCCCGTGGCGATGTCGTACTGGCTGCCGTGGCAGCCGCAGTTGATCGTGCCGCCGGAGACGTCGGCGACGATGCAGCCCTGGTGGGTGCACACGGCCGAGAACGCCTTGAACTCCCCGGACGCCGGCTGGGTGATGACCACCTTGGCGTCGGCCAGCACCTTGCCCCCACCGACCGGGACCTGCGCGGACTTGACCGCGTTCTTCGCGGCGTCGGTGGCGGAGCCGACGGCCTGCGACGCGGCGGAGGACGCAGCCTCGCCCGCGCTGCCGCACGCGGCCAGGGCTGCCGCTCCGGCGACCACGGCGCCGATGGCGCCCGCGCCACGCAGGACGGTGCGGCGGGCGAGACAGCCTGCGCAGGCCTCGACAGGGGTCTGGTGGTCGAGCTCGGTCACTGCAGCCTCCCGGGTCCGTGCCGGCGACGCCGGCGACTGTCGGGGACAACGTAGACACCCTGCCTGTGGTTCACCCACTCCCGCGCACGATTTCCTGTGCGCAGGCTCTGTCCGGACGGGCGCGCATCGGGGACAGTTGTCCCCATGGAGCTCGCGGAGTACCAGGGGTTCACCGACTCCCTCACGGAGTCGCTCGGGGGACGACCGGAGGTCCTGGGCCTGGTGGCGCTCGGGTCGATGGCCCTGCGCGACTACGCGCCCGACCGGCACAGCGACCACGACTTCTTCGTGGTCACCAGGCTCGGCGCCGCGGAGATGCTGCGCAGCGACCTGTCCTGGCTGCCGGACAGTGAGCGGATCTCGTTCAGCTTCCGGGAGACCGCCCACGGCCTGAAGGTCCTCTACGACAGCGGCCACCTGCTGGAGCTGGCCGTGTTCGAGCCGGACGAGCTCGCCCTCGCCCGCGTCAACCGGTATCGCGTGCTGCTGGACCGCGCGGACGTCACCGAACGGCTGGCGGCCGTGGCGGCCGCCACGAGCGCGGTGGTGGACAAGGAGGCCGAGACCGACGAGTACCTCGTCGGGCAGTTCCTCACCAACGTCCTCGTCGGCGTCGGGCGCTGGCGCCGCGGGGAGAAGCTCAGCGGCCGGGCCCTGGTGCAGAGCGCCGCCGTCCGCCACCTGCTGGTGCTGCTCAACCGGCACGTGGTCAGCGCCAACGCCGGGCTGCTGGACTCGCTGGAGCCGACCCGCCGGTTCGAGCGGGTGCACCCGCTGCTGGGCGCCGAGCTCGACGATGCCCTGTCGCTGGACCTGCCGGAGTCGGCGGTGCGGCTCGTGGACCTCGCCGAGTGGGAGCTGCGCAAGCGCGCCCCGGGGATCGAGTGGCCCACCGAGGCGTTCTCGCTGGTGCGCCAGCAGATCTCCCCGCCGCCGCGGGAGCGCCGCAAGCACCCCGAGTCGTAGACCGACCCGGGGCGCCGCGGCGCCCGGAGTGCTCAGGACACCTGGGTGCTCAGGACTTCGGGCGGGTAGCCCTGGTCGCCGCCTTCTTGGCGGTCGCCTTCGCGATGCCGGACTTCGCAAACCCGGACTTCGCAACCCCGGACTTCGCGGCCCCGGTCTTCGCAGCGGTCGCCTTCCGGGCCGGCGAGGTCGCCGACGAGGTGGCCGTCTTGCGCGAGGAGGCCCGGGCCGCGGCCACGGTCTTGGGCGCCGTGGCGCCGCCCCGGGCCGGTGCACCGGCCTTGCCTGAGGCCGTGACCGCGGACCCCGTGGCCCGTCCCGGTGTCCGCGCGCTGCGGGCCAGGATCGGGGCGAGGAACCGCCCGGTGTGGCTCTCCTCGTGGGAGGCGACGTCCTCCGGCGTGCCCGTGGCGACGACCTGGCCGCCCCGGTGACCGCCTTCGGGACCCATGTCGACGATCCAGTCGGCGTTCTTGATCACGTCGAGGTTGTGCTCGATGACGATGACCGTGTTGCCCTTGTCCACCAGGCCCTGGAGCACCCCGAGCAGCTTGCGGATGTCCTCGAAGTGCAGGCCGGTGGTCGGCTCGTCGAGGACGTAGATCGTGCGCCCGGTCGAGCGCTTCTGCAGCTCGGAGGCGAGCTTGACCCGCTGGGCCTCACCGCCGGAGAGGGTCGGCGCGGGCTGGCCGAGGCGGACGTAGCCCAGGCCGACGTCGACGAGGGTCTTGAGGTGGCGCGAGATCGCCGGCACGGCCTCGAAGAACTCCGCGGCCTCCTCGATCGGCATGTCGAGGACGTCGGCGATCGTCTTGCCCTTGAAATGCACCTCGAGCGTCTCGCGGTTGTAGCGCGCGCCGTGGCAGACCTCGCACGGGACGTAGACGTCGGGCAGGAAGTTCATCTCGATCTTGATCGTGCCGTCGCCGGAGCACGCGTCGCAGCGACCGCCCTTGACGTTGAACGAGAACCGGCCCGGCATGTAGCCGCGGATCTTGGCCTCGGTGGTCTCGGCGAACAGCTTGCGCATGTTGTCGAAGACCCCGGTGTAGGTGGCCGGGTTGGACCGCGGGGTGCGCCCGATGGGGCTCTGGTCGACGTGGACGACCTTGTCGAGGTGCTCGAGGCCCTTGACCGTCTTGTGCCGGCCGGGCACGTGGCGGGCGCCGTTGAGCTTGTTGGCCAGGACGTTGTAGAGGATGTCGTTGACCAAGGTCGACTTGCCCGAGCCGGACACGCCCGTCACCGCGACGAGGTTGCCGAGCGGGAAGCTGACGTCGACGCCGTCGAGGTTGTGCTCGCGCGCCCCGACCACGGTGACCTCGCGGCCCTTCTCCTGCGGCCGCCGCAGCTCGGGCACCTCGATCTCACGGCGGCCCGACAGGTAGGCGCCGGTGATCGAGTCGGGGTGGGTCAGCAGGTCGGCGACCGGGCCGGAGTGGACCACGTGGCCGCCGTGCTCACCGGCGCCGGGGCCGATGTCGACGACCCAGTCGGCGGTCGCGATGGTGTCCTCGTCGTGCTCGACGACGATGAGGGTGTTGCCCAGGTCGCGCAGCCGGGTCAGCGTCTCGATGAGCCGGTGGTTGTCGCGCTGGTGCAGGCCGATCGACGGCTCGTCGAGGACGTAGAGCACGCCGACCAGGCCCGACCCGATCTGGGTGGCCAGGCGGATGCGCTGGGCCTCGCCGCCGGAGAGGGTGCCTGCCGGCCGGTCGAGCGAGAGGTAGTCCAGGCCGACGTCGAGCAGGAAGCCCAGCCGGGCCTCGATCTCCTTGATCACCCGCTCGGCGATCTGCCGCTCGCGAGAGGTGAACTCCACCCCCTGGAGGAACTGCGCGCAGTCGGCGATCGCGAGCGCGCAGACCTCGGAGATGCTGCGGCCGCCGACGAGGACCGCCAGGGACTCCGGCTTGAGGCGGGCGCCCTTGCACTCGGGGCAGGGCACCTCGCGCATGTAGCCCTCGTAGCGCTCCCGGCTCCAGTCCGAGTCGGTCTCGGCGTGGCGGCGCTTGACGAACGGCACCACGCCCTCGAAGCCGGTCGTGTAGGACCGGTCGCGGCCGTAACGGTTGCGGTACTTGACGTGGACCTTGTAGTCCTGCCCGTAGAGCAGCGCGTCACGGGCCCGCTCGGGCAGGGAGTGCCACGGCTTGTCGAGGCTGAACTTCAGGTCCTCGGCGAGCGCGCCGATGACCCGCAGGAAGTAGTCGGCCGAGCCGGACCCCTGCGCCCACGGCGCGATCGCGCCGTCGCGGATGGACAGGTCCTCGTCGGGCACGAGCAGCTCGGGGTCGACTTCGAGCTCGGTGCCCAGGCCGGTGCACTTGGGGCAGGCACCGAACGGGCTGTTGAACGAGAACGAGCGCGGCTCGACCTCGTCGATGGCCAGCGGGTGGTTGTTGGGGCAGGCCATCTTCTCGGAGAAGCGACGCTCCCGCTCCGGGTCCCTGGCGTCAAGGTCGACGAAGTCGACGATGAGCACCCCGCCGGTCAGCGACAGCGCGGTCTCCACCGAGTCGGTCAGCCGCCGCTTGGCGCCGGCGTCGTCGCCCTTGGCCACGAGCCGGTCGATGACCACCTCGATGGTGTGCTTCTTCTGCTTCTCCAGCTTGGGCGGCTCGGTGAGGGTGATGACCTCGCCGTCGACCCGAGCCCGGGAGAAGCCCTTGGTCTGCAGCTCGGCGAACAGGTCGACGAACTCGCCCTTGCGCGCCTGGACGACCGGCGCGAGCACCTGGAAGCGGGTGCGCTCGGGCAGCTCGAGCAGCCGGTCGACGATCTGCTGCGGGGTCTGCCGGGTGACCGGCTCGCCGCACACCGGGCAGTGCGGCCGCCCGGCGCGGGCGAACAGCAGGCGCAGGTAGTCGTAGACCTCGGTGATCGTGCCGACCGTGGAGCGCGGGTTGCGGTTGGTGGACTTCTGGTCGATCGAGACCGCCGGGCTCAGGCCCTCGATGAAGTCGACGTCGGGCTTGTCCATCTGCCCGAGGAACTGCCGGGCGTAGGCCGACAGGGACTCGACGTAGCGCCGCTGCCCCTCCGCGAAGATCGTGTCGAACGCCAGCGAGGACTTGCCGGAGCCGGACAGGCCGGTGAACACGACGAGGCTGTCGCGCGGCAGGTCGACCGAGACGTCCTTGAGGTTGTGCTCGCGCGCACCGCGCACGATCAGGCGGTCATGGGTATGGCGAGTGGTCACTTCGGGCACGTCCGCCATGCTAGGTGCCCCGGCCGACATACCCACCCCCGCGCCCGCCGGGCACCCCCGAGACCTGCGGCGACGCGCCGCCCGCCGGCGTGCCGGGCGGCGCTCCAGCCACACGGCATACAGTCCGGGCATGGCACTCCCGATCGAGGACTATGCCCTGCTCGGCGACACCGGCACCGCCGCACTCGTCGGGCGCGACGGCTCGGTGGACTGGCTGTGCCTGCCGCGCTTCGACTCCCCCGCCTGCTTCGCCGCGCTGCTCGGCACCCCCGAGCACGGCCGCTGGCTGCTCGGCCCGGTCGAGGCGGCGCGCACCACCAGGCGCTACCTGGGGTCCAGCTTCGTGCTGGAGACCACCCACGAGACCGACACCGGGGTGGTCCGGGTCACCGACGTCATGCCGCTCGGCGACGGCCGCGCCGACATCGTCCGCCGCGTGCAGGGTGTCTCGGGCACGGTCCGGGTGCGGCACGAGTGGGTGGTGCGCTTCTCCTACGGCAAGGTCCGCCCGTGGGTGAACCGGCACAAGGACGACCACGGCCACGAGTGGATCTCGGCGATCGCCGGGCCGGACATGCTCGTGCTGCGCGGGGACCGGCTGCCCCAGCCCGAGGACGGCCACCACGTCGACGAGTTCGAGGTCGCCGCCGGTGACGAGCTGACCTTCTCCACGACCTGGTTCAAGTCCCACCACCCCGTGCCCGAGCCGCTCGACGTCGACGAGCGGATCGCCGAGACGCTGGCGCGCTCGGAGCACTGGGCCGGCAACTGCGACCACACCGGCCCGTGGCGGGAGGCGGTGGTGCGCTCCCTGCTGGTGCTGCGGCTGCTCACCCACGCGGGCACCGGCGGCATCGTCGCCGCCCCGACGACCTCCCTCCCGGAGGACTTCGGCGGCCACCGCAACTGGGACTACCGCTACTGCTGGCTGCGGGACGCCTCGCTGACCCTGCAGGCCCTGCTCGGCTCGGGCTACCTGGAGGAGACCCTGCTCTGGCGCGGCTGGCTGCTGCGCGCCATCGCGGGCGACCCCGCCGACATGCAGATCATGTATGCGGTGGACGGCGGCCGCGAGCTGCCCGAGCGCGAGCTGGACCACCTGCCCGGCTACGCCGGGTCCCGGCCGGTGCGGGTCGGCAACGGCGCCGTGGAGCAGCGGCAGACCGACGTGCTCGGCGAGGTCATGGCCGCGTTGGAGCAGGCCCGCCGGATGGGGCTGAAGGAGACCGAGGACTCCTGGGCGCTGCAGAGCGCGCTCGTGGAGGAGCTGGCCGAGCACTGGGACGAGCCGGACAACGGCCTGTGGGAGATCCGCGGACCGCAGCGGCAGTTCACCCACTCGCGGGTCATGGTCTGGGCGGCCTTCGACGCCGCGGTGTCGGCGGTGGAGCGGCACGGCCTGTCCGGGCCGGTGGACCAGTGGCGCGCCATCCGCGACGAGGTGCACCGCGAGGTCCTCGAGCGCGGTTTCGACGCCGAGCGCGGCACCTTCGTGCAGCACTACGACACCTGCGAGGTCGACGCCTCCCTGCTGCTCATCCCCGCGGTCGGCTTTCTGCCCGGGAACGACCCGCGCGTGCTGGGCACGATCCGGGCCGTCGAGGAGGACCTGATGCACGAGGGTCTGGTGCTGCGCTACCGCACGCAGAGCGGCGTCGACGGCCTCAGCGGGGACGAGCACCCGTTCCTGGCCTGCTCCTTCTGGCTGGTCTCGGCCTACGCGCTCGCCGGCCGCCGGGCCGAGGCCGAGGCGCTGATGGGCCGGCTCGTCGGCCTGGCCAACGACCTGGGGCTGCTCGCCGAGGAGTACGACCCGGTCCGCGAGCGCATGGTCGGCAACTTCCCGCAGGCCTTCTCGCACCTGGCCCTCATCGGCGCGGCGATGACCCTGCGCGACGGCTCGCCGGAGCGCGCGCGGCCGTTCGGCGGCAGCTAGGTTGAGCGCCATGGCTGCCACCTCGCACCTGGCCGACAACCTCGCGCTGCTCGAGGTCGAGACCGCCGCCCTGCTGCGCACCGCGTCGGCCCTGGACGAGGTCTCGGTGCGTCAGGGCAGCCTGTGCGAGGGGTGGTCGCGGGCGCACGTCCTGTCCCACCTTGCCCGCAACGCCGACGCCCTGGGCCATCTCGTGCACTGGGCGGTGACCGGGGAGCCGACACCCATGTACGCCTCCCCCGAGGCCCGCGACGCCGACATCGAGGACGGCGCCCGGCGACCGCTGAGCGCGATCCTGGCTGACCTCGAGGCGTCGGCGGCCCGGTTCGCCGCCGCCGCGCCGGAGCTGGAGGGCGAGCCGGAGGCGGCCGAGGTGGAGATGCGCGGCGGGGTGCGCGTCAGCGGCGGGTCCCTGCCGACCCTGCGGCTGCGCGAGGTGGTGTTCCACCACGTCGACCTCCGCGCCGGATACGGCTTCGCCGACGCCGACCCCGGGTTCGTGCGCCGGTCGGTCGACCACGCCATCGGCCGGCTGCACGCCCGGGACCTGTCCCTGACGCTGCGCTCCCGTGAGGGTGGTGAGTGGACCGTCGGCAGCGGCGGGCAGGTGGTCACCGGCACCGACGCCGCGCTGCTGGCCTGGCTGGCACGGGGCGTGGACCTGGGCCTGTCCAGCGACCGCCCGGTCCCCGCCCCGCCGTCCTGGGGCTGACGCCGCGCGAAAGGGGCGTCGGCGGGCCCGAGCGGGTCAGCCGCTGCGGCCGGCCATCGGGGCGTGGTGGCCCGTGGGGTGGTTGCCCCCGCCCGCGCCTCCAGTCCCGCCTCCCGTGGGCTCCTCGTCCAGGCCCCCCCGGCGGGCCAGCGCGACGGCGGTGAGCGCCGAGTGCACCTCGAGCTTGTGCAGGATGCTCTGGACGTGGGTCCGCACGGTGTTCGGCGACACCTGCAGCAGCTCCCCGATCTGCTTGCGGGCCATGCCCTGCATGAGACATCGCAGGACCTCCCGCTCGCGCGGCGTCAGCCGCTCGACCGCCTCCCCCTCCGCGGACAGCTCCCGTCCCCCGCCGGCGAGGCCGTTGAGCATGCGCTGCAGCATCGCCGCGGGCACGTGCGTCTCGCCGCGGGCAGCACCCCGCAGGGCCGAGACCAGGCCCTCGATCTCACCGTCCTTGGTGACCCAGCCCCGCGCCCCGACCTGGACCGCCTCCAGCATCCGGCTGGTGTCGCGGGCCCCCGTGACCACCACCAGCGCGGTCTCGGGGTACTGCGCGGCGATCTTGCGCCCCAGCTCGAGCCCGTCCTCACCCGCGAGGTCGAGGTCAAGGGTCACCACGTCGACGGGGTGCTCCTGCATCACGCGCAGCGCCTGGTCAGCGGTCGACGCCGTACCCACCGGTTCGAAGTCCGGCTGCGACCCGAGGAACTGGGCCAGCGCCTCTGCGAACACCGGGTGGTCGTCGACCACGAGCACCCTGATTGTCTGTGCGGCCATGGTGTACAGCCTGTGGGAGACGGCATCTGCGCAGATCAGGCGAAGGAGGGACCGTCGCCTCATGCAGATGCACGGGGGGATCGCCTCAGCGCATCCGCGGAGGCCACATCTCGGGGGTGCCGTGGGCGGTCATCAGGGCTGCGACCTGGAGGCGGGAGTGCACACCGAGCTTGGCGAGCAGGTTCTGGACGTGGGTCCGGGCGGTGCTGCGGCGCACCCCGAGGCTCTCGGCCATCTCGTCGGTGGACTGGCCGTCCATGATGCAGCGCATGACCTCCCACTCACGGTCGGTCAGGAACTTCAGCACCCACAGCGGGTCGTCCACCGCCGGGCGCGGGCGCAGGGCCTGCTGCAGCAGCACCGGGTCCACCGCCGTCTGGCCGCGCCGGGCCTGCTCGAGGGCGCCGACGATGTCGGCCACCGGGCGGTCCTTGCCGATGAAGCCGTGCGCGCCCTGGGCGATCGCCTCGGCCACCACGCTGTGGTCCGCCGAGGCGGACAGGATGACGATCTTGGCGGTGGGACAGGCCTGCCGCAGGTCGCTGATCGACCCCAGGGCGGTCCCGTCAGGGAAGTTGAGGTCCAGCAGGACGGCGTCTGGCTGGTGCTCGCGCACCGCGGCCACCGCATCGGTGGTGTTGACCGCCATGGCCAGCACCTCCTGGCCGCTCTCGCCGAGGGCGAGGCTCAGCGCCTCGAGCAGCAGCCTGTGGTCATCGCAGACGACGAGACGCACGACACATCACCGGACCAATCTCTCAGGAAGCAGCCGCAGCGGGGGCGACGGCGGGCAGCGTGATCCGGGCAACGGCGCCCCGGGACTCACCGGGAACCAGCTCGAACCGCCCGCCGCACGAGGCGACGAGGGCGCGGGTGATCGTGAGGCCGAGCGAGGTGCGCGAGGCGACGTGCCCGAGACCGGGCCCGTCGTCACTCACGGTCACCGTCACGACCCCGAGGGACTGCTGCACCGAGACGAGGACGTGACCGCCCTCGCCGGCAGCGCGCACGGCGTTGTCGACCAGGCAGCCGATGGCCCGACTCAGCGCGACCGGCTTGGCCAGCACGATCGCTGTGTCGTCATGGGCGCAGCTGACCTCGCCGGCGGCCGTGGGCTGGGCACGCACGGCGCACATCTCGGCCAGGTGCCCGGCGTCGACGTACTCGGCCAGGTCGGACTTGGCCCCGACGAGGACCTCGTCGACCATCTCGGCCAGCCAGGAGGCCTGCTCGAGGATGCCGTCCATGCGCCGCCGGACGTCGCCGCCGTCCGAGGCGGCCAGGAGACGGATGGCCGCGAGCGGCTGGCGCAGGTCATGGCACAGGGCCCTGATCGTGTCGACGTCAGACCCCTGCGCCAGTGGCGCCCGCGAGGGGTCGTGCACCACAGCTGTTGTCATCTCAGCACCTCAACCCAGGTCTTGGGGGAGGGACCGACCACGGCCGTACGGGCGTGTCCGGAGCCCTTACCTACGCCAAGTTAGGTGCCTCCGTGGAGGACGGGCCATAGTCAATCGTGACTATTGGCGGGCGAAACTTTTGCCGGAGACAGATCAGGCATTTGCCAAGATGGGCTCATGGCTTACACCGGTGACGTGACCCCTGGCGGGCCCAGCCAGACCCGCGAGCTGCCCGCCCTGACGATCCGCAAGGCAAGCGTGTCCGCGATGGACAACAACGTCTACCTGCTCACCTGCCGGGCCACCGGCGCCCAGATGCTCGTCGACGCGGCCGACGACGCCCCGCGGGTCCTGGCCCTGCTGAAGGAGGGCACCGGCGGCCTGGACCTGGTCGTCACCACCCACCAGCACTGGGACCACCACCGGGCCCTGGCCGAGGTCGTGGCCGCGACTGGTGCGGCGACAGCGGCGGGCGAGGCGGACGCCCCGCACCTGCCGGTGAAGCCGGATCAGCTTCTACACCAAGGTGATTCGGTGACATTCGGGGAGATCAGCCTCGACGTGGTCCACCTCCGCGGGCACACGCCCGGGTCCGTCGCCCTGGCCTACCGGGACCCCGAGGGGGGCACCCACCTGTTCACCGGTGACTCGCTGTTCCCCGGCGGCGTGGGCAACACCGGCAAGGACGCGGCCCGCTTCACCTCGCTGCTCGACGACGTGGAGCAGCGCGTGTTCGGCGTCTACGACGACCGCACCTGGGTCTACCCCGGCCATGGCCGGGACACCACCCTGGGCGCGGAGCGCCCGCACCTGCCGGAGTGGCGCGAACGCGGCTGGTAGGACCTTCGTCCTGACTACTCCCTACCCGGCGGGGGCTGGCGGTCAGGCCGTGTCGCGGGCGGCGAGCCGCTCCCGGTGGGCCCGCGCCTTGGCGCGGTTGCCGCAGACCTCCATGGAGCACCACTGCCGGGACCGGTTGCGCGAAATGTCGTAGAAGGCCCACCGGCAGTCGTCGGCCGGGCAGATCTTCACGCGGTCCAGCCGCTGCTCGATCGCCACGGTGGCCACGGCGGCCGCGAGGAAGCCCACGGGGTTCGCGGCGCTGAGCTCCACCTGGCCGTCCCCGGTCAGTGCCACCTGGATGCCGACCTCGCGCACCTGGGCGCACGGCTCCCCCGCCGCCCGGGCCCGCAGGTCGTCGCGCAGCTGCCGGGCCTGGGCGAGCTCCTCCCCCGTGGCCGCGTCGAAGCAGCCGAGCTCATGCGCCTCGAGCCACCCCTGCCAGGCCTGGGCCGAGGCCAGCAGGTCCGTGCCCTCGTCCACGTCGAGCGTGTTGAGGAAGTCGACCAGCAGCTCGGCGGGGTCCCCGCAGACATCCAGGAGCACGAGGGGTCGGGTTCCGGACACGCCTGCGCTCTTTTCTGCCATGTAACCACCATAGCCGAAAAGGTGGTTGCGCAACAGCGAGGGTAACTGCCATCATCATTTCACCGGTTAGCACAGACGGTGACCGGTGAACCGGAGGAGAGATCGACATGCTGAACCCCGAACTGACGCGGGCCCTGGCTGACGAGCGCATCCACGAGCTGCACCGCCGGGCGGACCACACCCTGCCCGTCAGTGCCGCCAGCGCACGGTTCCTGGGGCTCCAGGCCCTGGGCCGTGGCCACCTTCCGCACCTTCCGCACCTTCCGCACCTGACCCGCCGGGCCCGTACGGCGGCCCGCGCCGCCGCGGCTGCCGCCAGCACCACGACGGCGCAGGCAACCGGCCACCCGGCAGGCAGCTCCCCGATGGGCTGCGCCGCGTGAGCACCCCCACCACCGGCGTGGGGGTCGGAGCGCTCGACGCCGTCGTGCTCGACTGCCCCGACCCCCGCGCCCTGGCGCAGTTCTACGCCGCCCTGCTCGGCACCACGGTCAGCTCGGACGAGGACTCCGGCGAGGACGGTGCCTGGGTGAGCCTGGAGGCCGCGCCGGGCGGGGTCTCCCTGGGCTTCCAGCGCGCGTCCCGCTACGAGCCGCCGGCGTGGCCGGACGGCCCGCCCCAGCAGCTGCACCTCGACGTGGCCGTGACGGACCTCGTCGCCTCGCACCAGCAGGTGCTCGCGCTGGGCGCCCGGCCGCTGGACCCGATCACCGACCCGCAGCCGGGCGACACCCGCACGTTCAGGGTCTACGCGGACCCGGCAGGGCACCCGTTCTGCCTGTGCCGCTGCTGAGCCAGTCCCCCACGGCCGCGCCGACCGCGGCGATGGACGGCCACACCAGCGAGCCGTGGTCCACCTGGCCGTCGCCCAGGGCGGTGGCGGTCACCGCCACCGCCGCCCAGCGGCCGTCGCACTCCAGCAGGCCGACGTCGTGGCGGATCCCGGGCAGCTCGCCGGTCTTGTTGCCGCAGACCACCGCCTCCGGCAGCAGGGCCGGCAGCCCGTCGCGCAGCTGCTGACGGCCCAGCACCTCGAGCGCGTCCCGCGTCTGCTGCGGGGGCAACGCCTCACCCCGTCGCAGCGCCGCCACGAGCGCGGCGAGGTCGCGCGCGCTGGTGAGGTTCTCCCGACCGGCGTCTCGGGCGGCGAAGTCCATCATCCGTCGCTGCAGCCGGGTGTCGGCCAGACCCAGCTCGGCAGCCACCGCGGCCAGCTCGTCCGGATCGACCAGGTCGAGCACCACGTTGGTGGCGTCGTTGTCGCTCAGCGTCACCATCAGCTCCAGCAGCTCCCCCAGGCGCAGCCGGGTGACCGAGCCCAGCGCCTGCAGGGGCCCGCTCCCCCCGACCCGGTCCGCCGGCGCCGGCAGGTCGAGCAGGTCCCCCATGCGGCTGCGGCCGTCCGCCACCCGCCGCAGCGCGGCGACCAGGACGAGGACCTTGATGGTGGAGGCCGACGGGACGACCCGGTCACCCCCAAGGTCCACGACCACGCCGGAGGGGTCCTGCACGACCACCCCGAGCGTTCCCGGGGCACGCCGGATGATGGACCTGATCTCCTCAGCGAGCACGACATGTGAGTATGGCCTGCGTGGAGAACCGCATGTACGTCACCGTGCCGGTGACCGCCCTCTGGACCAGCGCCCGGGCCCCCCGGGAGATCGACGGCCCCGCCGTGGCCGAGCAGCCCGATGTCGAGGCCTGGCTCGCCCTGCTCGACGACGCCGTCCCCGAGGGCCGGCTCGGCCTGCACGGGCGGGTGCTCACCCAGCTCGAGCGCGGCGAGCCCGTCCTTGTGCTCGACCGCTCCGACGACGGCTGGGCGGAGGTCGTCTGCCCCTGGCAGCCGAGCTCCCTGGACGCCCGCGGCTACCCGGGATGGGTGCCCCTGTCCCACCTCGTCGCCGAACGCCCCGAGGACGCCGCCGCTGCCCCCGACCACGCCACCGACGGCACCGTGACCACGCCGCGGGTCGAGGGGACCTTCCTCGAGCAGGCGGGACGGCACGTCGGTCTGCGCTACCTGTGGGGCGGCATGTCCGCGGAGGGGCTCGACTGCTCCGGCCTGGTCCACCGCGCCATGCGCGAGCTCGGGGTGGTGGTCCCCCGCGACGCCGACGACCAGCACGACGCGTGCGAGCCCGTGCCGCTGGAACAGGTGCGCCCCGGCGACCTCTACTTCTTCGCCCGCGAGGGCCGGCGCGCCCACCACGTCGGCATCGTCACCGCGCCGGGCCGGATGCTGCACGCCCCGGAGAACGACGGCCTCGGCGTGATCCTCGAGGAGGACCTCGACGCCGACCGGCTGGCCACCCTGGCCGGGGCCGGACGCTTCCCGGGCGCGCCGCACACGAGCTGATGCCCCGCCGGCCGCCCGCGCCGCTGCTGGTCGTGGCCGCGGTCGTGTCCGTGCAGTTCGGCGGCGCACTGGCCGCCACCCTGGTGCCAGTGGTCGGTGCCGCCGGGTCGGTCGCGCTGCGCCTGGTCATCGCGACGGCCCTG